>CALYNN010000153.1 GCA_945221685.1 uncultured Clostridia bacterium
GTTTCCGCATTAAATAAAAATGTTTATCAGGTGCCGGCTGCCTTAGCCTCTCTCTCCGGAATTATGCCAAAGTATTTTTCCATGATTGCTTCGGCGGAAAGACTTATGGAAATTGATGCATTGCCCGATGAAATCGGAGTTAACGAAAAGGAATTCGATACCGACGAGCTTTACTCAAAGCTTAATTCAATCGAATTTGACAATATCAGCTTTAAGTATGACAGGGATATTATTCTTGACGATACCTCGCTGAGCATAAAGAAAGGCGATTTTGTAGCTATTACCGGTATTTCCGGAATAGGCAAAAGCACTCTGCTTAAACTGCTTTTAGGTGTGTTTAAGGTTCAGTCGGGAGAAATTTACTTAAACTGCAGTGGTGAAAGAGTTTATGTTGACCGCTTTACCCGTCGTCTATTTTCATATGTGCCTCAGGGCAATATGCTTGTTTCGGGAACCATAAGAGAAAATCTTACCTTTATTAATTCCGACGCTACCGATGATGAAATTCAGCAGGCAATAAAAATAAGCTGTGCAAAGCAGTTTATAGATGAGCTTCCCAAGGGTATAGATACGGTTATAGGTGAAAAGGGTCTTGGACTTTCGGAGGGTCAGGTTCAGCGTCTTGCCATTGCCCGTTCGCTTCTGTCTAAATCACCTGTTCTTTTACTTGATGAGGCTACCTCTGCGTTAGACGAAAATACAGAAAAGGAGTTTTTGTCTAACCTTAAGGAGCTTAATAATGTTAGCTGTATTATTGTTTCCCACAAGAAAGCAGCTTTGGAAATATGCAATAAGAAAATTCAAATTATAGACGGCAAAATTACTGAGGTGAAATAATTATGTTACATACTAATTGGAGCAGAAGCTTCGACAGGGAGCACCCGCTTCCCGAATATCCCAGACCGCAGTTTGTAAGAGAAAGCTACTTAAATTTAAACGGCACATGGAATTACGCCATAAAAAAATCTTCTGCACTGCCAAGGGAATTTCTTGCGCAGATTACCGTGCCCTTTTCTCCTGAAACAGAGCTTTCGGGCGTTTGCCGTGTGCTTAAGCCGGACGAGTATATGTTTTATGAAAAAACATTTACCTTGCCTGAGGGCTTTAACAAGGGAAGAGTATTTATAAATTTCGGTGCGGTTGACCAAATTGCAGAGGTTTATTTAAACGGCAAAAGAGTCGGAGGTCATATCGGCGGATATACTCCCTTTACCATTGAGCTTACAGACGCGATAAATGAAACCGACGAAAACCAGCTTATTGTTGCGGTGCAGGATTTCAGCGATACAAAGTATTATTCAAAGGGCAAGCAAAAGCTTAACCGCGGAGGAATATGGTATTCGCCTCAAAGCGGAATATGGCAGTCTGTTTGGCTTGAATCTACTCCGGTTGAATATCTTGAAAGCGTTAAAATAACGCCCGATTACGATAACGAATCGGTTAGCTTTGAATATTTCGGCACAGACAACGTTGAGGTTATGATTTACGACGGTGATAATCTTATTGCCGATACAACCGATAAGGTTGTTAAGCTTCCCGATTTTAAGCCCTGGAGTCCCGAATCGCCGTTTCTTTATAATGTTGTCTTTAAGGCATGCGGCGAAAAAATAAAATCATATTTCGGTATGAGAAAATTTTCAACAGGTGTTGACAGCAGGGGAGTTAAAAGACTGTTTCTCAATAACAAGCCTTATTTTCATAACGGACTTCTTGACCAGGGATATTACTCCGACGGCTATCTTACTCCACCCGATTATGCCGCAATGGAAAATGATATTAGATTTGTTAAGGAAGCCGGATTTAATATGCTTCGTAAGCATATTAAAATCGAACCGCTTATGTACTATCATTACTGCGATGTTAACGGTATATTGGTTTGGCAGGATATGGTAAACGGCGGCGGAGAATACGGACTTGAAACAAGCGTTATTCCCTTTGTTGGCGTTAAGCTTGACGACAGAAATTATAAGCTTTTCCACAGAACCGATAAAGAGGGCAGAGATCTTTATTATAGGGAAATGGAGGATACTGTAAAGCTCCTTTATAACTGCCCTTGCATTGCCGTGTGGGTGCCCTTTAACGAGGGATGGGGTCAGTTCGACAGCGCAAAGGCATACAGTAAAATCAAAGAGCTTGATGCTACACGAATTGTAGATACAACATCAGGCTGGCACGATTTGGGCAGCTCCGATGTAATTTCAAAGCATATTTATTTTACACCAATTAAGGTTAAAAAAGGAAACCGACCGTATGTTCTGTCTGAATTCGGTGGCTACTCAATGAAAATCGAGGGCCACACCTTTAATAACAAAATGTTCGGCTACAAGATTTTTAAAAGCAAGTCAAGCCTGACAAATGCCTATAATCATCTGTATAACAGAGTTATTATTCCGCAGATTAAGGACGGACTGTGCGCCGCTGTATATACTCAGTTGACCGATGTGGAGGATGAGCTTAACGGTCTCCTTACCTACGACCGAAAGGCTTGTAAAATTGATATTAATGTACTTAAAGAAATAAATGAAAGGGTTAAATTATAATGAAAGCAACAATAAAAACAAACAAGGGCGATATGACCTTTATTCTCAACGAGCAGGCTGCACCGAAGGCCGTTGAAAACTTTGTTACCCACGCTAAAAACGGATATTATGACGGATTAATTTTCCATAGGGTAATTAAGGACTTTATGATTCAGGGCGGCGACCCAACAGGCACAGGCTGTGGCGGTGAGTCAATATGGGGCAGTCCCTTTGAGGATGAATTTTCCATTGACGCAAGAAATTACTACGGCGCTCTTTCAATGGCAAACAGCGGACCCAATACAAACGGCTCACAGTTTTTTATCGTTCAGGCAAAAAGCGTTCCGTCAAATCTTATTGGTCAAATGGAGCAGCTTAAGGACAAGGGCTATCCTCAGGAGGTTATAGATAAGTACCGTGAAATAGGCGGAACCCCTTGGCTTGACTTTCATCACACCGTGTTCGGTATGCTTGAAAGCGGAGCCGATGTGCTTGAGGATATTGCCTCAACTAAAACAGGAGTATCCGATAAACCCGTTTATGATGTTGTTATTGAAACAATTATAACAGAGGATTAAATCTGACAAATTAAATCCCTTCTCTCGATTATAATTTAATCGGAGGAGGGATTTTTTGGTTATTTATGTTGATGTGCTCTTTGTTATAAATTTTTTTATTACTTACCTTCTTCTGCTTCTTACTAAGCTTCTTGCAAAAAGAAAAGCAAAAACTCCGCGGCTTCTGGCGGCGTCCTTTGCAGGAGGACTGTATTCTCTTGTTATGCTTGCAGATGAGCTGTCACCGCTTATTTCTCTTTTAGGCAAGCTGGCGGCTTCTGCCTTGATTATTTTTATTGCCTTTGGCTTTAAAAGGCTTACGGTGTTTGCAAAATCTCTCGGCATTTTTTATTTTTCAAATGCAGTTTTTTTAGGCGTTATATTAGCTGCTCAGCTAATTTTCAATTCAGGCGGTGCCTGTGTAAATAACGGTTCAGTGTATTTTGATATTTCTGCAAAAGCTCTTTTGCTGTGCGCTTTTATTGCCTATGTTATTTCCGTTTTGGTTATTAAAATATACAATAAAACTCTTGCGGCAAAGGAAATATATTCTCTTTGTATTGAAAAAGAGGGAAAAAGCATAAGGCTTTATGCCTTTCTCGACAGCGGCAACAGACTGCACGAGCCTTTTTCGGATTATCCGGTAATAATAGCCGATAAAGAAAAGCTCCCCTTTGAAACAGAGAGAGTAATTCCCTATAATACAGTGGGAGGTGAAGGCGTTCTTAAAGCGTTTAAGCCCGATAAGGTTATCATATCAAACGGAAAGGATAAGATCTGTCTCTTATACACATCTCCGAGCACACGAGACTAGGCA
>CALYNN010000154.1 GCA_945221685.1 uncultured Clostridia bacterium
TGATTATGTAGATATTGAATTCGGTACAGGAGTAGTAAAAATTACCCCTGCCCACGACCCCAACGACTATGAGGTCGGTCTTCGTCATAATCTTGAAATAATTGATGTTATGACCGACGACGGTCATATTGCAGATGGATGGGGCAAGTATTCCGGTATGGATCGCTATGAGTGCCGCAAGGAAATTGTAAAGGACCTTGAGGCAGAGGGCGCGTTAATTGAAATCGAGGATTACAGCCATAATGTAGGCACCTGCTACCGTTGCCATACCTCAATTGAGCCAAGGCTTTCAAAGCAGTGGTTTGTTAAAATGGAGCCTCTTGCCAAGCCTGCAATAGATGTTGTTAAGCAGGGTAAGGTTAAATTTGTACCTGAAAGATTTGATAAGATTTATTATCACTGGATGGAAAATATTAAGGATTGGTGTATTTCCCGTCAGCTTTGGTGGGGCCACAGAATTCCTGCCTGGTATTGCGATGACTGCGGCGGAGTTACCGTTTCAAAGGAGGAGCCGTGTACCTGCTCTCATTGCGGCAGTAAGAATATTAAGCAGGACCCCGATACCCTTGACACCTGGTTCAGCTCTGCCTTGTGGCCGTTTTCTACTCTCGGATTTCCTGATGAAACCGAGGAGCTTAAGTATTTTTATCCTACAAATACTCTTGTAACAGGCTACGATATTATTTTCTTCTGGGTAGCAAGAATGATATTCTCTGCAGTAGAGCATACGGATAATGTTCCCTTTGATACTGTTCTTATTCACGGACTTGTTCGAGATGCGCAGGGCAGAAAAATGAGCAAATCTCTCGGCAACGGTATCGACCCGTTGGAGATAATTGATGAATACGGTGCAGACGCATTACGGTTTACTCTTGCAACAGGTAACTCACCCGGAAATGATATGCGCTTTTCCGATGATAAGGTTAAGGCTTCAAGAAACTTTGCCAACAAGCTTTGGAATTCGGCAAGATTTGTGCTTATGTATCTTGATGAAAACTTTAGCTATAACGGATTGCCGAAGGAGCTTGCAATAGAGGATAAGTGGATTGTTTCAAAGGTTAATACCCTTGCTAAAGAGGTAACGGATAATCTTGAAAAATTTGAATTAGGCGTAGCAATCCAAAAGCTTTATGATTTTATTTGGGATGTATTTTGCGACTGGTATATCGAAATTGCAAAAATTCGTCTTCAGGGTGATAACGAGTCGGCAAAGAATACCGCTAAATCTGTTTTGGTTTATGTTCTTACCGATATTCTTAAGCTCCTTCATCCGTTTATGCCATTTATTACCGAGGAAATTTATCAGGCTATTCCTCACGACTGCGAATCAATTATGATTTCAAGATGGGTTGAGTATGATGAAAAGCTTTCCTTTGCCGCTGACGAAGCCGAAATGGAAAAAATAATGAAGGCTATACGCGCAATCCGTAACCGCAGAAGCGAAATGAATATTCCTCCAAGCAGAAAGGCAAGCGTTTTTGTTGAAACCGATTTTGCCGATACCTTTAGTACAGGCAGTCAGTTTATAATCAGACTTGCCTCTGCAAGCGAGGTTGTTATTAACGGTGACATTTCCTCCTTGGGCAACACCGTAACTATTATTACCGATGACGCGAAAATCTATATTCCCATGGGCGACCTTGTAGATTTTGAAGCGGAAAGAAAGCGACTTGAAAAAGAGCTTGCACAGGCGCAGGATAAGCTTGATTTTATTATGAAAAAGCTTAATAACCCGGGCTTTGTAAATAAAGCGCCCGAAAAGGTTGTTGCTCAAAACAGAGAGGATGCCGCAAAGCTTGAGGAAAAAATAGCAAACATTAAAAATTCAATTGCGGCACTTTAATTATGAATTACGAAGAAGCTTTAAAAATACTGACAGATAAGCAAAGCCTCGGCATAAAGCCGGGGCTGAGCCGCGTTTATAAACTGCTTAAGGTAATGGATAATCCTCAAAATAAGCTGAAAATAATTCACATTGCCGGCACTAACGGCAAGGGAACCGTCGCATATACCGTTGCAAACAGTCTAATTGACAGCGGCTTTAAGGTGGGACTTTTTACTTCACCGTGGATAGATGATTACCGCGAGCAAATTCAAATTAATAACGAATATATTCCTAAAAACGATTTTGCCTTCTATGTTGATAAATACAAGGCTAACGAGGCAACGGAATTTGAATTTCTTACCGCTTTAATGTATAAGTATTTCTGCGATAAGGGCGTGGATTATGCCGTTGTTGAATGCGGTATGGGCGGACGAGAGGATGCTACAAATACAGAAAACGGCAATCTCTCCGTTATAACCTCAATATCTCTTGACCACACGGATTTTTTAGGAGATACCGTTGAAAAAATAGCAGCGGAAAAAGCAGGAATTATAAAAGAAAATTCAACCTGTATTTTGTATCCTAATCCCTTAACGGAAAAAATTATTGAAGATATTTGCGCTGAAAAAAATACAAGGCTTGTTAAGGTGAAAGAACAAGGCGATATAAACAATAATAACCTTGCTGTTGCCCAAGCTGTTATTTCCGCGCTGGGTGTAAATTGCCCGGTTAATCTCTATAAGCCCCTCGGCAGAACAGAGCTTGTTAACGGTGTTCTCCTTGACGGAGGTCATAATGTTGATGCGGCTAAAGCCTTGGCTAATGCTATTCCTGCCAATGCCGAAATTACCGCTGTAATCGGTATGCTTGCAGATAAGGATGTTGACGGTTATTTGAGCATAGTCGCACCTTTGTGTAAAAAGATTGTGGCCACTACGCCATCAAGTCCGAGAGCGCTGACTGCAGATAAATTAAAGGTGCTTGCACTAAAATACTGCGCGGATGTTTCTGCCTGTAATAATCCTAAAGAGGCTGTTAATATTGCAGAGAAAAACGGTCTTAACCTTGTCTGCGGCTCCTTTTATCTTTTGCGGGAGGTTCGTCAGTTAATATCCGATAATTAAAAAAATATAATTCTTTATACGCAATACAAAATTTGATAAATTATTTAATACCAATCTGCTATACTTTCGGCAGATTGGTATTTTTTTGGAGTGAAAATAAATGAATGTTACCATTGAGTCAAGCGGAAGCGTTGTAATAGCTTACCTAATAGGCGAGATAGACCACCACACCGCCGCAGATGTAAGAGCAAGGATTGACGATGCAATTTGTGACAGAAAGCCAACTCATCTGATTATAGATTTCAGAAATGTCAGCTTTATGGATTCATCGGGAATAGGTCTTGTTATGGGCAGATACCGTCTGCTTCAAAGCATTACTCAAACCGCAACCCTGGAAATAAAAAATGTAACCCCACAGGCGAAAAAGATTATGGAGCTTGCAGGTCTTGGAAGAATTGCAATTATTAAGGAGTACAAAAATGAAGAAGGTTAATGAATTTAAAATTACGCTTGACAGTAAAAGTATTAACGAAGGCTTTGCAAGGGTGGTGGTCTCCGCCTTTGCAACCCCTCTTGATCCAACCCTTGAGGAGCTGGCAGATATGAAAACCGCGGTAAGTGAGGCGGTGACTAACTGCATTGTTCACGCTTACCGCAATTCCTTCGGAAAAATATACATAACAGGTGTAATTACCGACGACAGCAAAATTAAAATTACTGTCCGTGACCGAGGCTGCGGCATCGACGATGTTAATCAGGCAATGAAGCCTCTCTATACCACCGGAGGCGGTGACAGAGCAGGACTTGGATTTACGGTAATGGAAAGCTTTTGCGACTCGGTAAAGGTACGCTCTCAAAAAAATAAGGGAACAACAGTTACTCTTGTAAAAAAGATAGAGGGTAAAGCTAAATGGTAGCAGATACCAGGGAAGAAATAATAACCGAAAAAATAGACCTTGTAAACTATATTGCAAATCGTTTTAGAGGCAG
>CALYNN010000155.1 GCA_945221685.1 uncultured Clostridia bacterium
CCCCCATGCTTGCAAATTCACGACAAAGACAAAATTGCCAAAATGCACTTGAATGTATAAAGCAGGCTATCGACGGTCTTTCTTTGGGTGTAACATATGACGCACTTAATGTTATGATAGACAGTGCGTGTGACGAACTGCTTTCGCTTACAGGCAAAAAAGCGACAAGCGAGGTAGTTAACAATATTTTTTCAAAATTCTGTGTTGGAAAGTAAGTGGAGATATGGAATATTTTGCAGGAGAATATGATGTTATAGTAATCGGCGCAGGGCACGCAGGCATCGAAGCGTGTCTTGCGAGCGCAAGGCTCGGTGCAAAAACCGCCGTGTTTACAATTAATCTTGACTGGGTGGGAAATATGCCCTGCAATCCCTCCATCGGCGGTACATCAAAGGGGCACCTTGTTCGTGAAATAGACGCCTTGGGCGGCGAAATGGGCAAGGCGGCAGACAAATACTCACTGCAATCGAGAATGTTAAATTTAGGCAAGGGTCCTGCTGTTCATTCCCTGCGCGCCCAAATAGACCGACGGGAGTATTCCGCAGGAATGAAGCACACCCTTGAGCTTCAGGAAAATCTTGATATTCGCCAAGGTGAAATCGTTGACCTGCAAAGAACCGAGGACGGACGGTGGCAGGTAAAAACAAAGCTTGAAGCAATCTTCACCGCCTCGGCGGTTATTATTGCAACAGGCACATTTTTAGGCGGAAGAGTATATATAGGCGATGTTTCCTACGAAAGCGGACCCGACGGAATGTTTCCTGCAAAGGAGCTTGCCGTTTCACTGAAAAGGCTGAATTTGCCACTGCGCAGATTTAAGACGGGTACACCCTCAAGAGTTAACAGGCAGTCAATAGATTTTTCCGAGCTTGAGGAGCAGAAGGGCGACAGCGAAACGGTGCCCTTTAGCTTTGACACAGAGCTTCCGCCGGAAAACAAGGTTTCCTGCCACATTACCTATACAAACGAAAAAACGAAGCAGATTATACTTGATAATCTTCACAGAAGTCCTATGTATTCGGGCAAAATCGAGGGCAAGGGTCCAAGGTACTGCCCCTCCTTTGAGGATAAAATAGTTCGCTTTGCCGACAAGGAACGCCATCAGCTTTTCATTGAGCCATGCGGACTTAACACGGAGGAAATGTATCTTCAGGGACTTTCCTCCTCGTTACCCGAGGATGTTCAGCTTGCGTTTATTCATACAATAAAAGGACTTGAGCACGCACAGGTTATGCGAACTGCATACGCTATTGAATATGACTGCGTTGACCCCACCGCGCTAAAGGCTACCCTTGAATTTAACGACCTGCCGGGACTTTACGGCGCAGGTCAGTTTAACGGCTCCAGCGGATACGAGGAGGCGGCGGCGCAGGGACTTGTTGCAGGAATAAACGCGGCGCTGAAAATTTTAGGCAAGGAGCCTGTTGTGCTTGACAGAGGCGGCTCATACATAGGAACTCTTATTGACGACCTTGTAACAAAGGGCTGTACCGACCCGTACAGAATGATGACAAGTCGAAGCGAATACCGTCTTGTTCTCCGTCAGGATAATGCCGATACTCGCTTAACACCCTTAGGCTACAAAATAGGCTTGATTTCTCAGGAAAGATATGATAAATTTTTAATTAAGGAGCAAAATGTTAAGGAGGAGCTGAAACGCATTACCGAAAAATCAATTCCCCTTACCGATGAGCTTCAGCAAATACTTGTTAATTGCGGAACCGCACCGTTGCAGAGAGGATGCAAAATGCTTGAGCTTTTGCGCAGACCGCAGGTAGGCTATAAGGATTTAACTTCTGTTGATACAGACAGACCGGATTTGCCCAAGGAGGTATTTGAGCAGGTTGAAATAGCCGTAAAGTATGAGGGTTATATTGCACGACAGCAGCAGCAGATAAAAGAAATGCGTAGAATTGAGTGCAAAAAAATTCCGCAGGATATTGACTACACCAAATTAAAGGGACTTCGTCTTGAGGCCGTTGAAAAGCTTTCAAAAATAAGGCCGGAAAATTTGGGCCAGGCAAGCAGAATAAGCGGAGTTAACCCGGCGGATATTGCCGCACTTAATATTATATTGGAGTCACTATGATTAATTATGATTTAATGAAACAAGAGCTTAATAATATGGGTGTTGAGCTTGACGGCTACGGACTTGATAGGTTTGACGCCTACGCCGAAAGGCTTGTTAGGTGGAATAACCATGTAAACCTGACCGCCATAACCGAACCGGACGATATTGCCATTAAGCATTTTGTTGACTGTCTTTCAATAATGAAATATGTTAAATTTAATAAGGGCGATAAGGTTGTTGATGTTGGAACAGGCGCAGGCTTTCCCGGCTTGCCCTTGCTTATAGCAAACCCCGATATAGATGTTAATTTTGTTGACAGCGTGGGCAAAAAGCTTGGGTTTATAAAGGATGTTATGCGCAACAACGGACTTGTTGCTAATGTTACACATAAACGCGCCGAGGATATGGGAAAGGACGGCAATTACCGTGAGAGCTACGACTATGCAGTTTCAAGAGCAGTTGCACCTTTGAATATTCTTTGCGAATACTGCCTTCCCCTTGTTAAAGTGGGCGGATACTTTATTGCAATGAAGGGAGCCGCCGCAGAGCAGGAGCTGGCGGACGCCGCCAACGCAATACATACCTTAGGCGGCGCACTTGAAAAGATTGACTCCTTTAAGCTTTCCACCGGCGACAACCGTGCAATTATTATTATAAAAAAGATTTCGCAGACTCCGACAAAATATCCCAGAAAGTCAAAGAAAATAGATAGCCGACCTCTCTGATTTAACAGTAATATGTCGAAGTAAAAGAGTTTCTCACGACGAGAAGCTCTTTATTTTTTATAAACAATATGGTATAGTTATATCAAAGAGAAGGACAAGCCAAGGGCAGTCCAAACCTATGGGGGCGTAAGAATGGCGCAAATAGTTGAGATACCTACCGAAAAGCTGTTGCCTAATCCGTATCAGCCCCGAAAGCAGTTTAAAAGTGAGGAAATGCTTTCTCTTGCAAGCTCAATAAAGGAAAACGGTGTGCTGCAGCCGTTGCTGTGCAGGCGCATCAACTGCTCCGACTATTATGAAATTGTTGCAGGCGAAAGGCGGCTTCGAGCCTCAATTCTTGCAAATCTTAAAACCGTTCCCTGTATCGTAATTGATTGCGACTACGAAAGCAGTGCGGTATATTCAATTCTCGAAAACATACAAAGAAGCAATTTGGATTTCTTTGAGGAAGCTCAGGCAATAAGTCAGCTAATAAATCATTTCGGTATGACGCAGGAGCAAATCGGGCAAAGGCTGGGAAAAAGTCAGTCGGCACTTTCAAATAAGCTTCGGCTTCTAAAGCTTCCTGTTGATGTAAGGTATTTTATTGAAAAGGAAGGGCTTACGGAACGCCACTCAAGAGCGTTACTGAAGCTTCAGGACGAAAAGCAAATGTGGGCAGTGCTGAGGCTTGTGGCTGAGCGGCATTTGAATGTTGAGCAAACAGAGGCATACATTAACTCAATTTTAAACAAGGAGCCAAAGCACCGCAAAAATGTTGTGCGCATATTTAAGGATGTGCGAATATTTGTAAACACGGTGGATAAGGCAATAAAAACTATGCAGGAATCGGGCATAGACGCACAATCGGATAAAACGGAAACAGACGAATACATTGAGTACAGGGTAAGAATTCCAAAAAACACGCACAAGTGTACTAACTCTGCTTAAAACGGGAAACCGTTTTAACATATTCTCCTCTTTTCATCACGCGGAAAAAACGGGCGCAAGCT
>CALYNN010000156.1 GCA_945221685.1 uncultured Clostridia bacterium
TTATGAAAAAAGCCTTTGAAATTGCAGGCTATGACGAGGATGTGCTTAAGGAAAAGTTCGGCGCTCTTTATACTGCATTTCAGTTCGGTGCTCCGCCTCACGCAGGTATGGCTCCCGGTATCGACAGAATGATTATGCTTCTTCGCAACGAAGAAAACATTCGCGAGGTTATTCCGTTCCCTATGGACGGCAAGGCACAGGACCTTATGTGCGGCGCACCAAACGAGATTACCGAGCAGCAGCTAAGAGAAGTACACATCAAGTTAAGAAAATAATTTGAGGTAACGATTATGATTAGTAAAGAAGAGGTTTTAAAGCTGGCAAATCTTGCAAGGCTTGATTTTTCCGACGATGAGCTTGACAAGATAATTAAGGATATGGACGATATTATTGCCTTTGCCGATACCATCAATAATTCCGTTGAGGGCGACGCGGATAAGATTAGAAATATATCCTCGTCTGCAACACCTGCCGAGGAATTTCGAGATGATATTGTTAAGGAGTCACTCCCCAACGAAAAAATCCTTTCCAATGTCAGCGGCTCAAAGGGTATGTTCTGCGTTAAAGGAGGTATATAAATGAAAGAAATTATTGCTCCTTTGTCAAAAATGCTCTCAAGCGGTGAAATTTCCTCTGTTGAGCTTACAGAGAAATATATCTCCGCCATTGAGCAGGAAAATAAAAGGTATAACGCCTATGTTTCCCTTACCTTTGATAAGGCAAGACAGCAGGCACAGACTGCCGATAAAATGATAGCAGAGGGAAACGCAACTCTCTTAACAGGTATTCCTATGACTCTTAAGGATAATATATGTTCTGACGGAGATTTGACCACCTGCTGTTCAAAAATTCTTAAGGGCTTTCGTCCCTATTATGATTCTACCGTTTGGTCAAAGCTTAAGGCGCAGGGTGCCGTTATGCTTGGTAAAACCAATATGGACGAATTTGCTATGGGCTCCACCAGCGAAACAAGCTGCTACGGTGCGCCCCTTAACCCAAGAAATGTTAATCATGTAACGGGCGGCTCGTCAGGCGGTGTAGCGGCGGCAGTGGCAGGAAATATTGCCGCATACGGTCTTGGCTCCGACACAGGCGGCTCTGTTCGTCAGCCTGCTTCCTTCTGCGGAATAGTGGGACTTAAGCCAACCTACGGCGCAATATCCCGTTACGGACTTATTGCCTACGGCTCCTCACTTGACCAAATAGGTGTGCTTGCTAATTCCGTAAAGGATACGGCAGTTGTTTTTGATGCAATTTCAGGCGTTGACGCCAACGACCAAACAAGCGTTGACTTCAATTTCGGCAACATTGCAGATACCTTAGGACAAACAGATGTTAAAGGTCTTAAAATCGGAATTGCCAAGGAGTATTTTGACGGTATAAACGAAGAAATGAAATCGGCAATTCTTGACGCTGTTAAGCTTTTTGAGGCAAACGGTGCAGAGATTATCGACATTAGCCTTCCTGTTCTTAAGCAGGCGCTTCCCGTTTATTATATTATCGCCTGTGCCGAGGCTTCGTCTAATCTCGGCAGATATGATGGAATTCGCTACGGCTACCGTGCCGAAAGCTTTAACGATGTTGAGGAAATGATTTTAAAGACGAGAACAGAGGGCTTCGGCGACGAGGTTAAGCGCAGGATTATGCTTGGCACATATGTGCTTTCCTCAGGCTATTATGACGCATACTACAAAAAAGCCTGTCTACTTCGTGAAAATCTTATTTCCGATTTTGAGGAGATATTTGATAAGTGCGATATTCTTATTGCACCTACTGCTCCCAATACCGCATTTCCGCTTAATTTCAAGGGCGCTTCTCCTGTTGATATGTATTTAAGCGATATTGCAACGGTTCCTATAAATATTACAGGCGTTCCTGCCATCAGCGTGCCTGTTAAAAATGACAGCAACGGTCTGCCGATAGGTATGCAGATTATAGGTAAAAAATTCAGCGAAGGGGCAATTCTTAACGCCGCATATTTTTATGAAAAAACTGCCGAGGACAAGGTAGGCAATGTTTCGGGAGGTGTAAATCTTTGAGCTATAAATTAGTTTGCGGAATTGAAACTCATATTGAGCTTGCAACAAAAACAAAGATTTTCTGCGGCTGTACCACTCAGTTCGGCGGTGAGCCTAATACTCATTGCTGCCCTGTGTGCACCGGTCAGCCGGGGGCACTCCCTGTGCTGAATAAAAAGGTAATCGAATATGCCGTTAGGGCAGGGCTTGCCGTAAACTGCAGTATAAATAATAATTCTCATATGGACAGAAAGAATTATGTTTACCCCGATTTACCTAAGGCTTACCAAATTTCACAGTTTGACGAGCCTGTTTGTGTTGACGGATATGTTGAGCTTGATTCGGGTAAAAGGATTAGGATTGAGCGTATTCATATAGAGGAGGACGCAGGTAAGCTTGTTCACGACGGCGGCTTTACCTATGTTGACTATAACCGCGGCGGTGTTCCGCTTATTGAGATTGTTTCAATGGCAGATATCGAAACTCCGCAGGAGGCAAGGGAATACGCCGAAAAGCTTCAGCTTATTATGCGTAATGTTGGCGTGTCCGACTGCAAAATGCAGGAGGGCTCAATGCGCTGTGATGTTAATGTGTCTATTCATCAGCCCGGCGAGCCTTGGGGCACAAGAACGGAAATTAAGAATATTAACTCCCTTTCAAATATTGTAAGAGCTATGGAGCTTGAAATTGAAAGGCAGGAGGATATTCTTGACGCAGGTGAAAAGGTAATTCAGTCAACAATGCGCTACGATGCAAACAGCGATACTGTTTATGTTCTGCGCTCAAAGGAAAATGCCGATGATTACCGCTATTTTCCCGAGCCTGACATTTTGAGGTTTTATATTTCTCCCGAAAGCGTTGAGGAAATACGCAAATCACTTCCCGAGCTACCGGACGCAAAGCTTAAAAGATATGTTGAGGATATGAAGCTTCCCGAAAATAACGCAAGGCTTATTTATAAATATCGTAATGTTACCGAGTATTTTGACGAAGCCGTTAAGCTTGGGGCAAGTGCTTCAAATGTGCTTAATATGATTATTGGCACTATTTATGCAACCCTGCAAACAGAAGAGGATAAGGAAAACTTTGAAATTAAGGTTACTGCAAAGCAGCTTGCCGACTTGGTAAAGCTTATTGACGAAAAGAAAATCCGTGCAAATAAGGCAAAGGAGGTTCTTTCCCAAATGCTTGAAAGCGGCAGTGATGTCAGCGCATATATTAATGAGCAGGACCTTGCAGGACTTTCGGACGATGATTTGAGAGCCTTGTGTCAGGGTGCGGTCGAAGCTAATCCAAAGGCAGTAGAGGATATTAAAAACGGCAAGGATAAGGCTATTAATGTTATGTTCGGCTATGTTATGAAAAATTCTCGGGGCAAGGCAGATGTTTCAAAGGCAGAAGCAATAATCCGTGAAATAATTGCCGCACAGTAAAACGAAAAAAAGAAAAAGCTGTATCAAAATCCGATAGAGTCGGAGAACGATACAGCTTTTTTACTGTAAAATTGCAAATTCTCGCCGGCATAGAGTGACAAATTCTCATTGATGTGGTACTGTTTAGATAGGGAGGCGATAATATGAATTTAAAGGTAACAGGCGAATTTATCGCACGGTGCCGCAGGGAGTTAGGCTTAACGCAAAGAGAGCTTGCAGATAAAATAGGAGTTACCGATAAGGCACTATCCCGATGGGAAACAGGTAAAAATTATCACGACATAGAATTGCTTGAAGCTATTGCAATGGCTCTCGGCATTACTGTAAGC
>CALYNN010000157.1 GCA_945221685.1 uncultured Clostridia bacterium
TCAACCGAAGAATATCTTCAGGAAAAATATTTTGATGTTGAGGAGCTGACTCCCGAAGAAAAAATCAAGGGGCTTAAGCTCGGCGTTGCCGACGGTTCTATTATTCCTGTTTTTGCACTTTCCGGCATAACAGGCGCCGCCTGCGATATGCTTCTTGATTTTGCGGCTGATGTTTGCCCTGCGCCTAAATCCGAATACGCCATTGATGCGCAGGATGAGCCTGTTGAGCTTACTCCCGATGCAGACGGACCTCTTGCCGCAATTTGCTTTAAGACTGTTGCAGACCCGTTTATCGGTAAGCTGAGCTATTTCAAGGTTGTAAGCGGAAGAATTACGCCCTCCGTTGCCGCCTATAATTCGCGTACCGGCAAGGATGAAAGAATGGGCAAAATCGTTAAAATGTTCGGTGCAAAGCAAGCCGATACCGGCGAGCTTGCGGCAGGTGACATTGGTGCAGTTACAAAGCTTGCAGGCTTTGCTACGGGCGATACTCTCTGCGCGGCAGAAAATCCCGTTAAGCTTGACGGAGTGGCAATTCCTACGGCTACATACAAAATGGCTGTCAGCGCCGCTAAGAAGGGCGAGGAGGAAAAAATTGCCGCAGGTCTTGCAAGGCTTTGCGAGGAAAATCCGTCTCTTCGCTTTACGGTTAATAACGAAACAAATCAGCAGATTATTGCTTCTCTCGGCGAGCAGCAGCTTGAGGTTACCGTTTCAAGACTTAAGGATAAATTCGGAGTTGAGGCAGTGCTTCAGGTTCCCAAGGTTGCATACAGAGAAACTATTACACGCAAGGTTTCGGCGCAGGGACGCCACAAAAAGCAAAGCGGCGGTCACGGTCAGTTCGGTGATGTTCATATTGAATTTGAGCCGTTTGATACCGAGGAGCTTGTATTTGCCGAAAGAATAGTAGGCGGAGCAGTTCCAAAGGGCTTCTTCCCCGCAGTTGAAAAAGGCTTGCAGGAATGTATGAAAAACGGTGTTCTTGCCGGTTATCCAATGGTAGGCGTAAAGGCAACTCTTTACGATGGCTCATATCACCCGGTTGACTCAAACGAAATGAGCTTCAAAATGGCGGCGGCTCTCGCTTTTAAAGAGGGTATTTCAAATGCAATGCCTGTACTCCTTGAGCCAATTGTAACCCTTAAGGCGACCGTTAACGATGACGCTATGGGCGATATTATCGGCGATATTAATAAGCGCCGCGGCAGAGTGTTGGGTATGACTCCCAATTCCGATGCAACACAGGAAATCATTGCCGAGGTTCCCGAGGGAGAAATGACAAGCTTCTCAGCCTCTATGCGTCAGATAACACAAGGCAGAGGCTCCTTCACAACCGAATTTGCCCGCTATGACAGAGCACCGGAGCACATTGCTCAAAAGGTAATTTCGGAGGCCAACAACAAATAAATCGAATATAGTACACAAGCAAAAAGACTGCGTATTGAATTACGCAGTCTGAGGCTGTCGATAAAGTGGCTTGAACCACGCCGAAAAAATTAATAGGTTATTGCTCGTAGTAATTGTTGTTTTTGGCATTGAGTCAAATGGCAACGACCGAGCAACATTAAAATAGGCTTGGACATCGAATCCAAGCCTATTTTGGCGTTTTTCGTTTTTTGCTCGGGGGCGGTACCGTCGTACAGCTCCCACTCGCAAGAAAACGAAATTCAATTCCATTTCTCGAAGCCTAACAGCGTGTAGAAATTTGATTTAAGACTTTTTCTACACGCTGAGACTGCGTATTGAATTACGCAGTATTTTGTTGTAAAATGATATTAAGAGGGAAACCGCAATTTGTTTTGAAGGGACTGTGAAAAATGGCAAATGCACTTACTAAAAAGAAAAAGGTTGGCTATGCTCTCGGAATTTTTACGGAATCGCTGATTTACAATATGTTTTATACATATTATCTTACATTCCTGATTGAAATTGTGGGAATACAGGCAAAATTTGCGTCAATAGTAATTTTTATTTCAATTGCTTGGGATGCGATTACGGACCCGATTATCGGCAATTATACCGATAGGGGAGGCGTAGATAAAAGAAAGGTAATGAAGCATTCTCTGCTTCCGCTGGGTATTATATTTGTTGTTGCGTGGACCTCAATCGGCGCAGGGTTTACAAGTCAAACCGCAAAGGTTCTGCTTTATACCGTTATATCAATGCTGATTTGGGTGTTCTATACCCTTTATACAATACCTTATTATGCAGTAGTTGCGGAGCTTACCGAGGATTACGACGAGCGAACAAAAATCCGTTCTCTTTCCTCTTTGCTTAATGCAGGTGCAGTTGGCTTGGGCAATGTGCTTCCTGCTCTTGTGCCCACTGTTGCAATTCTTCTTACCGAAAAATATTCAAGCAATTCCTATGCGGTCATTGCGGCAATATTAAGCATGCTTGCCGTAACGCTGGGATTTGTATGCGTTAAATCGCTAAAGGGCGTATATTCGCCTAAGCCTATTGTTAACGGCAACGATAAATCAACCCTTAAGGAAACCTTTAAGGGCTTTGCCGATATTTTAAGGTTAAAGCCTGCAAAATTCTTTTTGCTTTTCGTATTCTTCTTCCTTACCGGATCTTCAATGATTCAGTCTAATCTTACTTATATGGTTGTTGATTGCATCGGACTTGACTACGATACCGGCATAGTTTATGTAATTGTATCAATGGTTGTTTCTATGGCACTTGTTGTACCCGTAGTTGAAAAGGTTGCCGAGAAAAAAGACAGACGCTTTGCCTGCCTGCTGTTTTTATCTATAACTGTTGCAGGCGAAATAATCTGCAAAATTATAGGACTTGATGCTACCGTAGGCGGATTTAAAATAATGGTAGTCGTAGCCGCCGCCCTGCTGGGAATGGGCGCAGGTACATTTTGGACCTTCTTCTACTCAATGAGCTATGACCTTGTGGAGCTTGATGAGTTTAAAACCGGAGAAAGACGGGAATCAATTATTACAGCGTTGCCCCAGCTGACTCAAAAATTCGGCTCTGCCTTTGGTATTCTTATGGCAGGTCAGCTCCTTTCTGCCTATGGCTATGATTCCTCAAAGGATACCGCAGGAAGCGAGGCATTGATTGTTCGCGTTACCGACCCCCATATAATTGACGGTATGGAAAACATCTCAACCGTTATTCCTGCCGCCGCAATAGGCATTGCAATAATTGCCCTTTTCTTATATCCGATGACAAGAAAGAATGTCAACAACCTTATGACTCAACTTCAAAAAAAGCGCGAAGGTAAGAATTATTCAAAAGACGGACTTGAAAAGCTTTTATAAAATCATAACAAAACGGACTGCTTCGATAAAAAAGCAGTCCGTTATTTCTTTTGTCAGCTAAATTAAGTCGGATATTTTAAATTTTTTAAAGCATATGTATGAGCTTGGCATTGCTTCGTATAATACGCCTATGTATTCGCTGTTAATCTGCGTAATGCAGGAATAGCCGAAATAGCCGTCTGTTATTTCGGCTTCGGAATACCAGTCAATTCCCGTGGCCTTGCCCTTTGTCTTTCTAAATTTTCCTACTGTTATTACTCCGTTTTCCCGTGTGCTTTCGGCAGGGTGAGAGCAAAACACATACTCGCCGATGCTTATTACGCTTTTTTGGCAGTTGGGAGAATACAGCTCAGTAGGCTTTGCTTTTTCCCAATGCTTTCCGTTGTCAAAGGATATTGAAAGAGGGCACCTACCGTATTCCCTGCGGCTTCCTCTTCCCAATATATTTCCGTCGGGTGCCTGAACCGCCTGCCATTCGTTTGTGTTAC
>CALYNN010000158.1 GCA_945221685.1 uncultured Clostridia bacterium
GTTTCGGTTATAGAGGAATTAAGGGAAAAGTGTGCAAAAATTGCCGCCACCACCAACTATGCCGAGTTAAATGCATATGCCCTTGAAACCCGTGGTGTAACAAACGGCTGTTGTGAATTTGATGTTGAAACACTGAAGCCTACTTACAGGCTTCTTATCGGTGTTCCCGGCAGGTCAAACGCCTTTGCAATCTCGGAGCATTTGGGAATGGATAAAGAGGTTGTAGAGAACGCAAAGGCTATTGTAGGCGATGAAAACAGAAGCTTTGAGGCAGTGCTTGAAAAGCTTGAGCAGTCAAGGCAGGCACTTGAGGACCAACGAAAAATTGCCGAGGAAATGACCGCCAAGGCAAAGCTTATTGAAGCCAAGGCAAAGGAAGAAAAGGATAAAATAGAAACCCTTAAAAAGAATGAGCTTGACAAAGCAAAGCGCGAAGCCCAAAAGCTTATAGACGCCGCCAAAAGAAAATCAAGCGAATTTCTTCTTGAACTTGAAAGGCTGAAAAAGGAGCAGGCAGAAAGCAATGCCACTGAAATTGCAAAGAAAACACGCCGCGCCGTTAAGTCCCAAATGGGCGAAATGGACGAGCTTGTTAACCCTGCGCAGCTTGCTGATAACTGGGACTACGACTATAAGCTGCCGAGGGATCCGGTAGCGGGCGACAGAATTGTTATACGCGGTATCGGTGAGGGCGAGGTTTTGGAGGTTGATAAAAACAGGCTTCTTGTTAAGTCGGGGCTTCTTAAAACCCGCGTTAAGCTTTCCGATATTATGATACTCGATAAGCCAAAGGAAAAGCCTAAATCAGCTGTAAGGCACAATGTTTACCGCACCTCATCAAGAGCAGATGCCGATGTTAAAACGGAAATTGATTTAAGAGGTGAAACCGTGGACGAGGCTCTCGGCGAGCTTGGACTGTTTATTGACAAATGCGTGCTTAACAATATAGAAGAAATACGCATTATTCACGGAAAGGGAACAGGTGCACTGCGAGCTGCCGTAACCGATTATCTTAAAACCCACTCAAATATCAGTGAATACCGCCTCGGCAAATACGGCGAGGGCGAAACAGGCGTAACAATCGCCAAGCTTAAATAAAATTATGCAAAAAAATAATCCCTACCGAAGGAGCCTAACCTTCGATAGGGAATTTTTCTTTTTTATAAAAGCTCTGCAACTGCGTCGCCCATTTCGGCGGTTGTTACGGTCCTTAAGCCTTCCTCTGCAATGTCGGGAGTTCTTACCCTTGTAAGCGCAGTATCTACTGCTTTTTCAATGGCTTCAGCCGCCTCTGCTTCACCTAAGCTGTAGCGAAGCATCATTGCACCGGAAAGAATTGTTGCAAGTGGATTTGCCTTTCCCTGACCTGCAATATCGGGTGCGGAGCCGTGAATAGGCTCGTAAAGTCCGAATGTACCCTCTGCAAGAGATGCCGAAGCAAGCATACCGATTGAGCCGCTTATCATTGAAGCCTCGTCAGAAAGAATATCACCGAAAATGTTTGAGGTAACAATAGTATCAAACTGGTTTGGATTGCGAACAAGCTGCATTGCACAGTTGTCAACATACATATAGGAAACCTCAACCTCAGGATAATCCTTTGCCGTTTCCTCCATAACCCTTCTCCAAAGCTTTGAGGAGTCAAGAACATTTGCCTTGTCAACGCAGGTAAGCCTTTTATCACGCTTCATTGCGTATTCAAAGCCTGCCTTAACAATTCTTTTGATTTCGGGATATGTGTAGCGCTCCGTGTCGTATGCGCCTGCAACGCCGTTTTCCTCGTAGGTTCCTCTGTCGCCGAAATAAATTCCGCCGGTAAGCTCTCTGACAATAAGAATGTCCAGGGAATCACCGATGATTTCTTCCTTAAGAGGAGAAGCGGATTTAAGGGGCGCAAAAATCTTTGCAGGGCGAAGATTTGCAAAAAGTCCCAAATCCTCACGAATTGCAAGCAGTCCCTTTTCAGGTCTTATCTCGCTTGGCAGTGTATCCCATTTCGGTCCGCCAACCGAGCCTAAAAGCACAGCGTCGCTTGCCTTACAGGCATCTGCTGTTTCCTTTGGGTAGGGCACTCCTGTTGCGTCAATTGCACTGCCGCCTAAAAGCTGATAGTTAAAGTCAAAGGAAAAACCGAATTTTTCTCCTGCCCTGTTGAGCACCTTTATACACTCGTCAACTATTTCGGGACCTATCCCGTCACCTCTTAATACCGTAATCCTGTAATTATTCATTTTACTGTTCTCCTTGTAGAAATTAGTTTGCCGTGCTGTAGCTTTATCAGCAAACATCAAATATGCCGGGCATTGTATCGTCGCGCATTGTATCCTCTTGGTCGCGGTTAATTGCGCAGATAATACCTTTCATTGAAGCGTAGCTGATATTGTGGCTTACGCCAATGCCGAAAACATCCTTTCCTTTTGGATTTTTCAGGTGAATGTAGCTTATTGCCTTTGAATCGGAGCCTACCGAAATAGCATGCTCGCTGTAATCTATAAACTCGTAATTTCCTAAGCCGATTTTGTTCATTGCCAAACAAAATGCACCGATGGGACCGTTGCTTGTGCCCTCAATTTTAACGGGAGCTTCGTCTTTATATTTGATTTCACCAGTAAAGTGAACATTGGTTACTGTTTTGTCCTCATCCTTTTCCTCGGTAATCTTATATTTTGTAAGCCTGTAAGGACCGCAAACATTTCTGTATTCCTTTTGGAACAGGTCAAATACCTCGCTTGACTTAAGCTCCTTGCCCTTTTCGTCGCATGCCTTTTGAACAACTGCACCGAATTCGGGGTGCATTGCCTTTGGCATTTTAATTCCGTATTCGTTTGCAAGAATAAATGCCGTGCCGCCCTTGCCGCTTTGTGAGTTAATACGGATAATCGGCTCATACTCTCTGCCTACATCGGCAGGGTCAATGGGAAGATAGGGAACCTCCCACAAATCAGTATTGTGCTCATCCATATATATTTTGCCCTTGTTTATGGCGTCCTGATGAGAGCCTGAGAAGGCTGTAAATACAAGCTCGCCTGCATAGGGGTGACGGGGCGGAACCTTCATTTTTGTGGTTCTTTCATAAACCTCTTTTATTTTGTTAATGTCGTGAAAATCGAGCTTCGGGTCAACGCCCTGAGTCCACATATTAAGAGCAAGGGTAACAAGGTCAACATTACCTGTTCTTTCGCCGTTGCCGAAAAGCGTACCCTCAACTCTGTCGGCGCCAGCCATAATTCCAAGCTCTGTTGCGGCAACGCCCTCTCCTCTGTCGTTATGGGGGTGAAGCGATATAATTGCAGCCTCGCGGTTCGGCAAATGGCGGCAGAAATATTCAATCTGGTCTGCATAGCCGTTGGGAGTTGAACATTCAACGGTGGAGGGAAGATTAAGGATAATGGGGTTTTCCTCGGTAATATGCAGCTCCTCCATAACTCTGCGGCAGATTTCAACAGCGTTATCCATCTCGGTTCCCGAAAAGCTTTCGGGGCTGTATTCGAATCTTATGTTTGTTTCGGGATTTGTTTTCTTCTGCTCCTCGGTCAACTCGTAAATAAGCCTTGCGCCGTTTACCGCAATATCAATAACGCCCTGCATATCGGTCTTAAATACAACCTTGCGTTGTAAGGTAGAGGTGGAATTGTAAAAATGAACAATAACATTTTTCGCACCCTTGATTGCCTCAAAGGTCTTTTTGATAAGATGAG
>CALYNN010000159.1 GCA_945221685.1 uncultured Clostridia bacterium
CACGCGTAAGATCGTCGGCAGCGTCAGATGTGTATAAGAGACAGCTTATTTCCCTTTCAAGAATTATTGCTTCCATCGGTGCGGCGGCGGTGCTTGTTTCAATTATTGCCGTATCTCAGGCGGCTAACGAGGCTATGGGACTTTCTAAAACCGCACAGCAGGGATTTATTGTTGTCGGCATAGGTATGACAATAATAGCCTCGCTTCTGTTTGAATGTGCCGGAATAGGAACAAAGGAAAGAGTTCCCGCCTCCGACAAGGTGATAACAATGAGGGAAAGCTTTTCGCTGATGTGGAAATGCGTGCCCTTTAGACGACTTATGATTAGCGGAATACTGAGAGCACCCCTTCAGCTTCTTATGACTGTTGCCATGACTCTGCTTTCCTACTACTACTGCGGCGGAGATTTAACAAAGGCGTTTACCAACCCTAAAACACTGCTTATAGTTGTTATTGTGGCAGGAGGCTTGTTTATCGGTCAATTTGCGGCTATGGCAATTTCTCCTGCGCTCATTAAGAAATTTGATGTAAAAAAGGTTTACAATATGTTCAGCGGCTTATCTGCAATTCCCTTTGCGCTCTTATTTGCAGTTTACCTTGCCGCCCCTGCAGACCTTTCAAAAATGCAGTTTGTTATTATTGACGGAATACTGTTTTTCGGTGCCGGCGCAGGCTTCGGTGCAGTTAATGTTTGCCAATCGGTTATGATTTCCGACTGTATCGACTACGAGGAATACCGCAACGGATACCGTCCCGACGGTGTATTCTTTTCAGGTCAAAGCTTTATCACAAAATTTTCTGCCGGCGTAGCTTCGATTATATCGGCATATGTATTTGATTTAGTAGGCTACACAGATGTTAACATTGAAATGATGAACGAGGCAATTAAAAGCGGTGCAAGCTTTGCAAGCGACTATTTGCCTTATTCAAAGGCAATGTGGTTTTTAATTTCCATACCACCGGCAATAGGAATGGCTCTTGCGGTAATACCTACACTTAAGTATGAGATAGACAAAAAATCCCACGATAAAATGCTTAAGGAGCTTGTTAAACGCCACAGCGAAATGGGATAATAACAAAAAATTAAGGCTTGCAGTTACTTTAAACCGCAAGCCTTCTTCTTTGCTTTCGTATTTTATTTAAGCACCTTGAAATCAACCTTACCGATTTTTGTTCTCGGCAGCTTGTCAATATAGGCAACCTCTTTTGGTACAGACCACTTTGAAAGATTTTGCATACCGAAATCAAGAATTTTTTTGGTAAGCTCCTCTTCGTTGTCGTTAGCGTATTTCTTGTTTTTAACAACATAAAGCTTAAGGGTCGTATTACCCTCCTCGCCTACGCCGATAGCGCAGCAGTCATAAATCTCTGCCATAGCTCTGTAGGCTTCCTCAATAAATGAGGGATATACAAGATAGCCGCTGATTTTGTAAACTCTCTTAAGGCGCTGGCGGTAGTAAATATCGCCTGTTTCCTCAATAATGCGACACATATCGCCGGTATGGAGCCACACTCTGCCGTCGTCGTGCTTGACAAGCACCTTGGCGGTTTCCTCCGGATCATTCCAGTAGCCCTGCATAAGAGTAGGACCGTAAACGCAAAGCTCGCCGTCCTCGCCTTTAACCTCCTCGGTAGTACCGGGTTTAACAGTCATAACCTCGATATTATATGTAGGAACGCCTATACAGCCCTGCGGTGCCTCTCTTCTCATATCGGTAAAGGAGCAAACGGTTACGCACTCGGTTAAGCCGTAGCCTGTTGCAAAGTGGAACCTTGAACCGTTTTCGTTAAGCAGTTTATCCATCTTCTCTGTAAGGGAATAAGGAACAACATCACCGCCTGAGCCGATAAGCTTCATTGTGCTCATATCAATACCCTTAAGGTAGCCTGCCTTATAAACCTTTTCGAAGAAATCGGGCACACCGAATACATAGTTGATATGATACTTCTTAATAGCGTCGGAGCACATCTTGGCGTCAAACTGCGGGAACAGCGCCTGAGGCTGACCAACGATTATTGAATAGTGCATACACATACCGAAGCCGAAGCCGTGAAAAACAGGAAGAGCGGTAAGCATAGCGTCGTTATCGGGGTCGATTTTCTTTTCAATAACATTTTCAACAACATCCCATACCTCGTATGAAAGGTTATTGATATTGTAGTTTGAAAGCATAACCGCCTTTGGATTACCTGTTGTACCGCCGGTCATCATTGTTACGGCAGTTGCAAAGCAATCGTCGGCCGGAACTACTGTATTATTATTAAGATATTCCTTGCCTTCCTTAAGAAAATCTTTCCATTCAATAAATTTCTTTACGCCTACAGCCTTTGCGGTTTTGCCCTTAATCTTTTTCTTGTAAAGCTGATTTGCAATTAAGCCATAGGGTGTTTTCGGAAAATACTGTGCGGTTCTGCACTTAACAAGAGTCAGGTCGTTCATACCTGCAAATGCCTTTTCGCTTACATCAAAGCAAAATGCAAACTTTGCTCCTACAAGCTTTTTTGCATACTGAGCTTCCGACGCAACTGAAAGCGGATGAAGCATTGAAGCAATAGCGCCGATTTTGTTAATAGCGTAAATTGAAGCAATACACTGGGGCATATTGGGAGCGCAGACAATAACTCTGTCGCCCTTTCTTACGCCGTTTGCCAGCAAAGCCGCCGCGCAAAGATCAACCATTTCACTTACCTGATTGAAGCTTAATGTATTGTTGTAATAATAGAAGCAGGGCTTATCGCCTCTTGCAGCCGCAGAATCGGCAAACTTTTCGTACATCGTTTTTTCGACATCATATTTACTGGTGAATTCTGACATAACCTACCTCCGAATTATGTTTATGAACATTTGGTGCCTTTATGCACATTATTGTAGCCTCGTCAATTATAGCAACCAGATAATTATTTGTCTATTCTCCGATATAATAGTTTATCTTTATTTAATAATTTGAAATTGACTTTTTGATATTCTATGGTATTATAAGAATAATACTTTTGATAGCAGTCAAAAGCTATGAAGACAGATAAGAGGTGCGGTATGGCATACAAAATAAAAAAAGACCCCATAAACAAAATACCCAAGGCACAGCTTGCATTTTGGATAATTGTTAGAATTTCTATGATTATCTGCGCCGCATATTCATTTATTCACGGCGACTTGGTTATGGGCTTTGAAAGCGTATTCTGTTTTATATTTACTCATCTTTGGGATATGTTTCAAATTTTCGGCAATGGCAGCTTTATTGAGGAGGTGCCGCCGCTGAGTCAAACAATGCTAAATCTGATTATCTTTGTTGGCATTGTCATAGGATCGTATTTAGGATTTTTTGACAGACTGTTTTGGTTTGACAATATGATGCACATTCTTTCGGGCTTTGTGTGCGCTGTTTTCGGCTATGATTTTGCCTGCATTATTCAGCGCAAAAAGGGTCAGTGTGCGGCTACCCTTGCGGCAATTTTCAGCATTATGTTTGCCCTTTCAATAGCGGTAGGTTGGGAGTTTTACGAATTTTTGATGGACACGCTTCACGGCACTAACCTTCAGCTTGCAAAGGCAGGCGAGGAAACGGCAATGTTTGATTTATCAAAATACAACAATGAATACGGTTATTTAGGACTTGTTGACACTATGACAGATATGATGATGAATGCTGTAGGCGGTCTTATCGGAATGGTGTTTAT
>CALYNN010000160.1 GCA_945221685.1 uncultured Clostridia bacterium
TACACGCGTAAGATCGTCGGCAGCGTCAGATGTGTATAAGAGACAGCCTTTATTGAGGGCGAGCTTACCGCAAGGCTTGGGCAAACAGGCAAGCGGCTTCACACGGCAAGGTCAAGAAACGACCAGGTTGCCCTTGACATAAGAATGACCTTAAAAAAAGAGACGGACGAAATTACCGCAAGGCTTAAGAGGCTTGTTGCCGTTCTTTGTGATAAGGCAGAGGAGCACAAGGACACGATAATGCCCGGCTACACTCATTTGCAAAGGGCGCAGCCTATTACCTTCGGTCATCATCTTATGGCGTACGCATCTATGCTTTGCAGAGATATAGACAGGCTTGCAGACGCAAGGAAGCGAATGAACATACTGCCCTTAGGCAGCGGTGCCCTTGCCGGCACTACCTACCCACTTGACAGGCAAGCGGTGGCAGATATGCTTGGCTTTGACGGAATTTCCGCCAACAGTCTTGACGGCGTATCCGACAGGGATTTTTGCATAGAGCTTGCGTCGGCACTTTCGCTTATTATGGTGCACCTTTCAAGGTTCAGCGAGGAAATTATTATGTGGTGCAGCTGGGAATTTAAATTTGTTGAGCTTGACGACGCCTTTTCAACAGGCTCAAGCATAATGCCCCAAAAGAAAAATCCCGATATTGCAGAGCTTGTGCGCGGCAAGAGCGGCAGGGTTTTCGGTGATTTAACTGCTCTTTTAACGGTTATGAAGGGCATTGCGCTTGCGTACAACAAGGATATGCAGGAGGATAAGGAGGCAATATTCGACGCTGTTGACACGGTAAAGATGTGCCTTGACGCATTTACACCGATGATTGACACGATGACGGTGCTTAAGGAAAATATGCGAAGCGCGGCGGCTAAAGGATTTATAAACGCTACCGACTGCGCCGACTATCTTGTTGGCAAGGGACTCCCCTTCCGCGACGCATACAAGGCTACCGGCGAGCTTGTTGCTCTTTGCATAGACAAGGGGCTGACTCTTGAAACTCTGCCTATTGAGGAATACAAGGCAGTTTGCGATATTTTCGACGAGGGTGTTTACGAGGCTATCAGCCTTGAAAAATGCGTTAACGGGCGAATTACCGTTGGCGGTCCCTGCGCCGAAAGCGTTGAGCTGCAAATACAAAAAGCAAGAGAATTTATAAGATAACAGACAAATTTAAGGTAAGTATCCATAAAAAGATGCTTACCTTATTTTTTTTAATTTTGTTGACTATGTAAATAAAAGGGTATATAATACTAAAGATATAACATAAGAAAGTAGGACTATACTTTATGGGCTACAGAATTATCGTTGATAGCTGCTGTGACAAAACAGAGTTTATCTGCAAGCTTGATAACATCACTTTTGTTCCGCTTACTCTTCAGCTTGGGGATTATGTAATTCCCGATGACGAGAATTTTGACCAAGAGGATTTTGTAAAAAGAGTAGCCGAATACGAGTCTATTCCGAAAACCGCCTGCCCCTCCCCTGACGCCTGGGCAAAGGCTTACGACTGCGATGAAGACGACATTTATGTTGTTACCATAACCGATAAGCTTTCGGGCACATACAACAGTGCGCTTCAGGGCAAGCAGATTTTTGAAGAGGAGCACGGCGGCAAGAACATTCATATTTTTAATTCCCTTGCCACATCGGGTGCCGAGAGCCTTATAGTTGAAAAAATTGTTGAGCTTGCCGAAGGCGGAAGCAGCTTTGAGGAAATTTCCGCTAAGGTTGAGGACTACATTCAAAACGAGTCAAGACTTTTCTTCTGCCTTGAGTCGCTTGATGTGCTGAAAAACAACGGCAGGCTTTTTGCTTTAGCGGCTTCGGTGCTGGAAAAGCTTAAGGTTAAGCTGATTTGCAAGGCTAAGGACGGCAACATCAGTCTTGCCTCCCAGGATATTTCGATGAACAGGGCAATGATTAAAATTGCAAAGCTGATTAAAGAGGACACCGATGGCAGAGATTTAACGGGAAAAAAGGTTGTTATCGCCCATGTTAACTGCTTCGACAGGGCAAAGCTTCTTGCCGACAGGATTAAGGCCGCTACCGAATTTTCTCAAATTGAAATAGTTAAATGCAGCGGACTTAACACCACCTACGCAAGCAACGGCGGTATTATAGTCTCCTACAATATATAAGCAAATTCTATTTATAAAAGAGGTAATATAAAATGGAAATCAAGTATGAACTCACAAAAACACCGAAAGCAAAGCCTCAGGGCAAGCTTGGTTTTGGTAACATCTTTACCGATCATATGTTCATTATGGACTACAAGACCGGCGAAGGCTGGCACAATGCAAGAATTGTACCTTATCAGCCGCTTACTCTTGATCCGTCTGCCCTTGTATTCCATTATGCACAGGAATGCTTTGAGGGACTTAAGGCTTACAGAACTCCCGACGGAAGCGTTCAGCTTTTCAGACCCGACAAGAACGCAGAAAGAATGCAATCTACTCACCGCAGACTTTGTATTCCCGAAATTCCCGTTGAGGATTTTGTTGACGCAGTTAAGGCGCTTGTAAGCGTTGAAAAGGATTGGGTACCCTCTGAGCCTGACACAAGCCTTTACATAAGACCTTTTACTATTGCAACCGAGCCTGTTTTAGGCGTTAAGGCTTCGGACGAATACAAGTTTATCATCATATGCTCACCCTCGGGCGCATACTACGAGGAGGGTATGAACCCCGTTAAAATTTATGTTGAGGATGAATATGTTCGTGCAACTCCCGGCGGAACAGGCTACATTAAGTGCGGCGGCAACTACGCGGCATCAATTATTGCTTCCGAAAAAGGACACAAGCTTGGCTTTTCACAGGTGCTTTGGCTTGACGGTGTTGAGAGAAAGTATGTTGAAGAGGTTGGCTCAATGAACATTATGTTTAAGGTCGGCGGCGAAATTTATACTGCTCCGACAGTAGGCACCGTTCTTCCCGGCATTACAAGAATGAGCTGTATTGAGCTTCTTAAGAAATGGGGCTACAAGGTTAACGAGTCAAGATTTACTATTGACTTTATTATGGATGCGGCTAAAAACGGTACTCTTGAGGAAGTATTCGGCACAGGCACTGCCGCAGTCATCAGCCCTGTTGGCGGTCTTACCTACGAAGGTGAAAGCATTGAAATCAACAGCTTTAAGACCGGCGAGGTTACTCAAAGACTTTACGACACTCTTACCGGTATTCAATTCGGAAAGCTTGAAGATACAATGGGTTGGATTGTTAAGGTTGACTGATTATATTTAAAACTTTACGCCTCTCATACTGTTATGGGAGGCGCTTGTTGTGTGTGAATTATTATGAGAAGGTTAGATTACATTATTGACAGCGAAAACGACGGCAGAGTTATTCAGGAATTTCTGCATCAGCAGGGAGTTTCTCACTCCTTGCTTACAAAGCTGAAGCAAACAGAAAACGGAATAACAAAGAACGGTGAATTCGCAAAGGGAATTGACACCGTCAGTAAGGGTGATACCCTGTCTATTTTGATAACAGACAGCGGTAACTCACCGCAAAAGCTTTTAAACAGCGGTGTTGAGGTTGTATATAACGACGATGATGTGTTGGTTTTAAACAAGCCTCCCTTTATGGCGACTCACGAAAGCCGTAATCCTGTCTCTTATACACATCTGACGCTGCCGACGATCTTACGCGTGTA
>CALYNN010000161.1 GCA_945221685.1 uncultured Clostridia bacterium
AACATACTTTGCAATTTCTCTGTTAACCTCCTGAGCCTTTGCCTGACCGCCGATATCCTTCCAAAGAGACGGACGGTAGTTAAGGTCGTAGGATACAACGGTTCCGTATTCCTTTGCTTTCTTTACTGCGGCAATAACGGTTTCTGCGGCAGTTTCGGAAAGAGCCGCGTAAATTCCGCCTGTGTGAAGCCAACGAACACCGAGAGTACCGAAAATATAATCCCAGTCAACATCCTCTGCCTTAAGCTGAGAAGCGGCTGTGTTGCCTCGGTCGGAGGCGCCTACCGCACCGCGAATACCAAAGCCGCGCTCTGTAAAGTTAAGACCGTTTCTGACTGTTCTTCCGATACCGTCATAGGGCATCCACTTAATAAGAGAGGTGTCAACACCGCCCTGAAGAATTAAATCCTCGAGCAAATAGCCGATTTCATTTTCGGCAAAAGCGGTAATAACGCCTGTTTTAAGTCCGAAGCATCTGCGAAGTCCTCTTGCAACATTGTATTCTCCGCCGCCCTCCCAGGCTCTAAATGAACGGGCGGTTTTAATTCTGCCCTCACCGGGATCAAGACGAAGCATAATTTCGCCTAATGACACCTCGTCAAAGGTACATTCCTCTTTTGGTCTCAATTTTAAATCCATTTTTATTCCTCCGTTTAAGTCTATATTATTAAAAACCAAAATAATTAATAGCGTTGTTGTAGCATATGCCCTGAATTATTTCCTTAAGAATTTCCTCGTCATAGGCATACATACCGTTTTCAACCCAGCCGCCTATAAGAGCGCAGAGAATTCTTCTGAAATATTCGTGCCGTCCGTAAGAGGTAAAGGAACGGGAATCGGTTTCCATTCCGACAAATTTACCTAAAACGCCCAAATTTCCAAGGGTTTTAAGCTGATTTGTCATACCGTCCATAGTGTCTAAAAACCACCATGCAGGGCCGAACTGAATTTTACTTTGCGTCTCTGCCGACTGAAAGTTACCGAGCATTGTGCCCAAAACAACATTATCCTTGTCGTTAAGGTTAAAGAGAATTGTTTTAGGCAGCTTTTCCTTTTTGTTAAGCTCGTCAAGAAAACGGGAAAGAGGTCTTGCAATTTCGCAGTCGCCTACCGAATCAAAGCCTGTGTCTGCGCCCAAACGGTTAAACATAAGGGTGTTGTTGTTGCGCATTGCACCGATATGAATTTCCATTGCCCAGCCAAGCTCGCTGTATTTTTCGCCAAGAGCAAGCATAACAGCCGTTCTGTATTTGTCGCACTCCTCGGCAGTTATTTTTTCGCCGCCCATTGCCCTTTCAAAAATCGCTTCAATTTCATCGTCGGCGGCAGGAGCAAAGGGAACATAATCAAAGGCCTGGTCGGAAACGCGACAGCCTACGCTGTTAAAGTAATCTGCCCTTTTGAGCAGAGCCTCAATAACATCCTTATAGCCTTTAATTTCAATGTCAGCCACTTTTCCCAGCTCTGCAATGTAATCGGCAAAGCCGTCAAGATTTGCATTAAGCGCCCTGTCGGGACGGAAGGATGGAAGAACCCTGCAGTCAAAATCCTTTACACCCTTAATCAGCTTATGGTATTCAAGACTGTCAATAGGGTCGTCGGTTGTGCAGACAACCTTAACATTGCTTCCTGCAATAAGGCTTTGGGGTCTGAAATCGCCTTTGGCTATTTCCTCATTTGCCCTGTCAAATATTTCGTCTGCCGTTTTTGCATTCAGCGGAGTATCTATTTTAAAATACCTTTGAAGCTCTATGTGCGCCCAATGATAAAGAGGATTACCTATGCAATATTGTAAGGCATAAGCAAACTTTTGAAACTTCTCTCTGTCGGTGGCGGTGCCTGTGCAAAATTCTTCATCAACTCCGCAGCTTCTCATTGCACGCCATTTATAGTGGTCGCCCGAAAGCCAAAGCTCAGTAATGCTTTTCGGCGGCTTGTTTTCATATATTTCCTTTGGACTTAGGTGGCAGTGGTAGTCACAAATAGGCATATTTTCGGCATATTCGTGAAAGAGCTTTTTAGCCGCCTCGGTGTCTAAAAGAAAATCCCTGTCAAGAAAGCTTTTCATAAAATTCTCCTATTACGCAAGCGCTGTTAACGCCGCTTATCAATATTATAATTGCTCACAACAATTATATACCTATATATCTTTTATTGCAACAAAAAATGTTGCATAAATATTATAGGTGTGATACTATTTCAATATAGACAAAATGATTATAAGCTGAACCGAAGGCGTAAAGATTATGAACAGAAAAGGCACAGTGTTAATTAAAACCGACAGACTTAAATTAAGAAAAATTCTTCCCCATGATTTCTTTTCCGTTTCGAAATGGTACACAAATCCCGAAATTGCAAGATTTTCAAAATCAAAAAAGCCGCCTACAAGATGGCAGGTGTTTATATTTACTGCAGGCAGACTTCGCAAATACATAAAAAGCGATTACTATTACTGGGCGATTGTTCTTAAAGGCAAAATGGTAGGCTTCATTGAGCTTATGCCTATGAATACAAAAAACGGAAAAAGGATTTATGCCTTAAGCTATAAGCTTGATATGAGCCTAAAAAATCAGGGAATAATGACCGAAGCCGTAAGGGCAGTTATAGATTATGCAAAAACGCAAAGCATTTACGGCATTATTGCCATCTGCGACGCCGATAACATCGGCTCAAAAAGAGTTATGGAAAAGGCAGGAATGGTAAGCTTTGGTAATCCGGAGACAGATGCTCCCCTTGTTTATGACGACGGAACAACGGGGAAAAGATTACAATATCGAATTAAGCTGTCTGAATAAGGCAGAAGATATTTTTGAAAAGGGGTAATTATTATGCGTTACGAAATTAAAGGCTCGCCCTTCCCTGTGGCAATTTGCTACCTTGAAAGCGGCGAACAGATTATCACAGAGGGCGGCGGAATGAGCTGGATGAGTCCTAATATGAAGATGGAAACAACCACTAACGGCGGATTAGGTAAGGCTATCGGCAGACTGTTCAGCGCAGACAAAATGTTTCAAAACCGCTACACAAGCGTCGGCGGCAACGGAATGATAGCGTTTACATCCTGCTTTCCCGGTGAAATAAGAGCGATAGAGCTTCATCAGGGCGATGAGCTTATCTGCCAAAAAAGCGCCTTTTTAGCCTCAACCCAAGGGGTAGATATGAATATCTTTTTCAGAAAAAAGCTATCCTCCGGCTTGTTTGGCGGTGAAGGCTTTATTATGCAGAAATTTACCGGCGAGGGCTTGCTGTTTATTGAAATAGACGGCACCCCTGTTGAGTATAATCTTCAGGCAGGCGAGAAGCTTATTCTTGATACAGGCCATGTTGTTATGATGGACGGAAGCTGTAAAATGGATGTTCAAACAGTTAAGGGTGCAAAAAATATTTTCTTCGGCGGCGAGGGACTGTTTAACACTGTTGTTGAGGGACCGGGCAGAGTTGTTGTTCAAACAATGCCCGTCAGCAAGCTTGCCGAAACTCTTATTCCATATATGCCCGTAAACACCTCAAGCAATTAACAGCTTTAATAAAGTAAATAAAGAAAAAAGCAAGGCTCATTCGTGAGTCTTGCTTGAGGCTGTCGATAAAGTGGTTTGAACCACGCCGAAAAAATTAATAGGTTAT
>CALYNN010000162.1 GCA_945221685.1 uncultured Clostridia bacterium
AACCGACTACCCGGCCGCCTTTAAGGTAGCAAGACATATCGGTGCCCGGCGGTCCGTAAATCTCAACGGTTTTTCCGCTATCAAGGGCACAGCCGATATAACGCTGACCGTTAACATTCTTTACGGTTACCTTGTTTTTTGAAGCCAGCTCTTTTTTTATTTGGTCATTGATTTTTTCATACCTTGTAAGTCCTGCTTCTATTGTCATATCTGTACTCCCCCTCTCAGCTTTGCTATTCTTGTTTCCCTGTCAAACATAAATATTGAGGGAATATCGGTTATGTCGCCCTCAAGGGTGTCAAGGTCAACTCTGTTTGCAATAAGATTTGTATAAATTCCTGCATTTTGGCTTGAATTTATAAGCACGAAGCCAACAAGCCTGTTGCCCTCAAAAACAAGCCTCTTATAGCTATCGCCATCGGTTTTGATTTTATCACTGTACTGCTCTCCGAAAGCGTTTATCAGTCCGCAGGTGCAAATTCTTAAGCCGAAAAAGTCAATGGCATTTACCGCGTAGGTTCCGCCTACCTTATCGTCTGCTCCTGCCATTTGGGCTCCTGCCGCCGCGCCCTGCAAAACCGCATTAGGCCAAAGGGCAATAATTTTTTTGCTTTTATCAAGCATATCCTCGCTGACGCAGCAGTCACCTGCGGCATAAATATCTTTATCCGAGGTCTGCATTGTTTCGGTATTTGTAACAATACCTCTGTTTACCTCAAGTCCTGCCTTTTCGGCAAGCTCCGTCTGAGGTCTTACGCCAACGGCGAGAATAAGCAAATCGCAGTTCAGACGCGCTCCGCTTTTTAGTTCAACGGCAGTAATCTGCTTTCCCTTTGAAGCTGCCTTGGTAACTGTATTTTCCAGGTGGAATTTAATTCCGTTATTTTCAAGATGCTTTTTAACCTGCTTTGCGGATTTGGCGTCAAGAATTGAGGGAAGCACTCTCGGAGCAAGCTCCACAACATCTACGCTCTTGCAGATTTTAACAAGTCCCTCTGCAGCCTTCATACCAATAAGGCCTGCGCCGATTACAACTGCTCTTGTTTTTTCGTTGGCAAGCATTTTTACCTGCTTGGTTGCGGCTAAATCAAGAAAGGTAAGGGCGTTTACCTTGCCCTCAACATTTTCCATAGGCGGAACAAAGGGTCTTGAGCCTGTGCAAAGGCAAAGCTTATCATATGGATAAGACTTTTTTCCCGCCTTTACAAGCTTCCTTTCCCTATCAACAGCAGTAACCTTTGAGGAGGTTACGATATCAATACCCATTTGCTTATAGTAGGAGCTTTTACGAAGCGACATATCGCTTTCCTTAACCTTGCCCTTAAGATAATAGCTGATAGACGGACGGGAATACGGCATATAAGCCTCCTCCGTAAGCACGGTAACGGTGCCTGATTTATCGTATTTTCTGATTGCCTCTGCCGCCGAAAGTCCTGCGGCTGACGCACCGATAATAACATATTTCATTACCTGTCACCTCCTGCTTCAATCCACAAAAGCGCTCTGTTGGGGCAGTTTTTTACGCAGGCAGGCTCCTCGCCGCCGCATAAATCACACTTAAAGGCAATGTCACCTGTTTTAATACATCCTATCGGACAAACGGCAAGGCAGGTCATACAGCCTATACATTTCTCCTCGTTTACCGAAACGATACCTGTCTTTTTATCCTTTGTCATAGCGCCGGTTATACAAGCCTTAACGCACGCCGGATCGTCGCAATGGCGACAGTTTACGGCAACGGACGCCGTTTTTCCTCCGTAAACAGAAATACGGCTTACAGGCTCCGGAGATTCTGACTTATAAGCTTTTACAACATCCTTGGATTTTGAATGATTTGTTTTGCAGTAAACCTCGCACAAGCGGCAGTTTATGCAAAGCTCTTCTCTTGCGAACACCTTTTTCATAATTACTACCTCCTATTCTCCTGCGTGTTTAATACCGAGTATCTGCAGTTCTTTTTCTGTTAAGCCGATGCCACGAAGCATAAGGCGGTTGCCTCGCAGTGAGTCCACCGAGTTAATACCCATACCGCCCATTATTTCTTTAATTTCATGGTTCCAAGCGTCAATTAAATTTATTACCCTTTTGTGAGCTATTTCGGGATTTAATCTTCTTGTAAGGTCGGGACGCTGTGTTGCAATACCCCAATTACACTTACCTGTATTGCAGGTTTGGCACATATGACAGCCGATGGCAATAAGGGGAGCCGAGGCAACATAGCAGGCGTCGGCGCCTAATGCAATAGCCTTTACAATATCCGACGAGCAACGGAAGGAGCCTGCGGCAACGAGAGATACGGTTGAACGAATTCCCTCATCGCGAAGCCTTTGGTCTGCCGCCGCAAGAGCAAGCTCAAGGGGAATACCCACATTATCTCTGATTCTTGTGGGGGCGGCACCTGTGCCTCCTCTAAAGCCGTCAATAACGACTATATCCGCTCCTGCTCTTGCACATCCGGATACAATAGCCGCAACATTATGAACTGCGGCAATTTTAACGGAAACAGGCTTTTTACCGTCGGTTGCCTGCTTAAGTGACCAAATAAGCTGGCGCAAATCCTCAATAGAATAAATATCGTGGTGGGGCGCAGGTGAAATTGCATCCGAGCCTTCGGGAATCATACGGGCATTAGATACCTCAACATTAACCTTTTCACCGGGCAAATGACCGCCGATACCGGGCTTTGCACCCTGACCTATTTTAATTTCAACAAATTTTGAATTATTAAGATAATCCTTGTGAACGCCGAATCTTCCCGAGGCGACCTGAACCACCGCGCAATCGCAATAATCTGCCAAATCGGGATGGAGTCCGCCCTCACCGGTATTAAACAGAGTTCCTAACTCCTTTGCTGCCATAGCAAGAGATTTTTGAGCGTTAAGGGAAATTGAGCCGAAGCTCATTGCCGAAAACATAATAGGTGTTTCAAGCATTACCTGAGGCGGCATCTCCGTAAGTGATTTTCCTTTTTTCTCTACAACAAGCTTTTCGGGCTTTCTGCCGAGAATTGTGCGTATTTCCATAGGCTCTCTCAATGGGTCTATGGAGGGGTTGGTTACCTGAGAAGCATTTAGCAAAATCTTATCCCAGTAAATAGGATAAGGCTTGGGATTGCCCATTGCGGAAAGAAGCACCGAGCCGGTTTCTGCCTGACGGCATATTTCCTGCTGATACTGAGGAGTCCAATTTGCATTCTCTCTGTAGTCGCAAACATATTTTTCTATTCTTAATGCACCTGTCGGGCAAAGGTCAACACAGCGATGACAGGCAACGCAATTATTTGAATTACAAAGCACGGTTTTGCCGTCGTCGTCAAAATAGTGGCACTCGTTGGAGCACTGACGAACACAGCAGCCGCAGTTAATACAAAGCTCGCGGTCACGGACTACCGTAAATCTTCTCGGAATAAAATTTATCATCAGTCGTTTTCCTCCTCTTCATCTATTTCCAGAGGAATGAATACAGGCTCGGCACCCGACACAGACCAAACCTCGTCAGGATCGGGGCAAATAATTCTGATTGCCGATTCCTCTGAAGCAAAATACGCGCGGTTGCCCTTTGTGGCGGCAGTAAGAGAACGAAGCTTAAGCCTGTCGTTAGTTGCAAGCCGGCCTTTTTTTGAG
>CALYNN010000163.1 GCA_945221685.1 uncultured Clostridia bacterium
AAAAGGAGAGAATTTTAAATCTGTTGTTCCCGAAGTAATGAAAAATGAGACAATAGTAATACTGTTGCTTGACAGAGAATTTTTTAAAGCTTGCAAAGAAGACGATGATATTCTTACTTTTGAACTGAAATGTGCGTTTAGTAATTCTAATATTCTGTTTCTTCCTATTTTTCTTAATCAATTTACTTTCAAAGATGTTGATTTATCCGATTTGTTTTCAGATGAAGAAATAGAAAGAATAAAGCACATAAACGGTGTAGATTATAATGGTATTTATAATTTTTCCGTCGAGCATGACCTTATACCTATTATTGATGGTTTATATAATGGTGGAAACAAGATTAAAAGAATGTCATTGCGTAGTAAAGATAGGTACCATGGTGCCAATGATCAAAAAGAATTGGAATTTTTAAAACTACAGCAAGAGATGCTTTATTTATACGATAAAGATGTAATCGACAGAATACTTGCAGACAAAAACGATATAGCAGTTTTAGATATTGGTTGTAATAACGGCTCTCAAACTATGCGTTATTTTGAAAACGATTCCAGAGTAGAAAAAATAGTTGGTATTGATAGGGACTATGAGTGCATTAAATTTGCCAAGGAAAATTATCCGCAGGCTATTTTTGAGTGCGTTGACATTGAAGATAGTAATTTTCGAAAAGAATTAAAGGGAATATGTAATGAAAATAGCTTAGAGAAATTTGATTTGATTACAATTTCAATGGTGCTTTTGCATCTTGAGCGTCCCGCTAAACTGTTGTCAACTATAAAAAGCTTTTTGAAGCCCAACGGTATTGTTTTTATAAGAGATATTGATGATGGACTGAATATTTCTTTTCCGGATAACAATAAAATTTTTTCTACACTTACAAATATTTGCAGATATTGTGATATTCTTGGATTTCGATATAGCGGTAGGGAAATATATTCTTACTTGATAGAAGCCGGATTTTCAAATGTAAAATTAGAAAAATCCGGATTTGATACATCTTCTTTAGATATTGAGCAAAAAGAAGCTTTATTTGATATCTATTTTGGATATATTCCAATTGCATTACAGAAAACGGTAGAAAGAAATCCTTCTTTGTTGCGCGTTAAGCATGACTTAGAGTGGGTTAAAGAAAATATTGACACAGCATATGACGAATTTATGAAGAAAAGCTTTTTATTCTCTTTAGGTTATATGATATATACTGCCGAAAATTAATGCTTTGAAATTATTTTGTTATGAAAAGTTATTATAACCGCTGCTGTTGAAGGTGCAAATAATAATAACGAAGAGGTAAGAGATATGAAGCTATCGACCTTGAATAAAATTTTTTATGCGGTAATTATCGGAGCTTTAATTCTTGCCGTATGTAATATTGCAATTACTATTGTAAATTACAGTAGCATGCTGACTGCCCTTCCGCTATGGATGATGATTGCTTTAGAGTCTGCCTGTTGGTGCTTTGTTGCATTAATTGCAGTTGTTGCTTATGCCGTAATTAGAAAGCATATAAAAAAATAAATGCAGTAATACACAGCCGGTTGGGAAATAATAATACAGGCTGATTTAATCATTGAAAAAGCCAAATAATTGTGGTACAATTTTTGTATTAACAGACAAGTATCTATTATTTACGGAGGCAGGCTTATGTGTACCGCTGCAACATATAAAACAAAATCCTTTTATTTCGGAAGAACTCTTGATTACGAATTTTCATACGGCGACAGGGTTACGATTACTCCCCGAAATTATCAATTTAATTTCCGCTTTGCAGGTAGTATTGAAGGTCATTACGCCATGATAGGTATGGCTTGTGTGATTGACGGTTGCCCTCTTTATTACGACGCAGTTAACGAAGCAGGCCTTGGAATTGCAGGACTTAATTTTGTAGGCAATGTCTGCTACAGTCGGGAAATTGCAGGCAGGGATAATGTGGCGCAGTTTGAGTTTATTCCGTATATTTTATGCAAATGCTCAAGCGTCAAAGAGGCAAAGGCACTGCTTGAAAATATTAATATTACAAACACTCCCTTTAATGATAATCTGCCTGTGGCACAGCTTCATTGGATTATTGCCGACAAAAACGAGGCCATAACCGTTGAAGCGGTTGAGGAGGGATTAAAGATTTATCAAAATCCGGTGGGAGTGCTTACTAATAATCCACCCTTTGACAAGCAGATGTTCAACCTTAACAACTATATAGGTCTGTCTCCCTGCCAGCCGAAAAACAACTTTTCACCCGAATTACCGCTGAATACCTATAGCAGAGGTATGGGCGCTATGGGACTGCCCGGAGATTTGTCGTCGCAGTCAAGATTTGTGCGCGTTGCTTTTACAAAGATGAACTCCGTTTCGGGCGATACCGAGGAGGAAAGCGTAAGCCAATTTTTCCACATTCTCGGCTCTGTTGACCAGCAGCGAGGCTGCTGCGATGTGGGTGAGGGCAAGTACGAATTAACAATTTACACAAGCTGCTGCAATGCAGATAAGGGGATTTATTACTACACCACCTATGACAATCATCAGATTACGGCTGTGGATATGCACAGAGAAAATCTTGACGGCAATACCCTTATTGAATATCCGCTTATTACACAACAGCAGATTAACTTCCAAAATTAAATAGATAATACCATCCTCCCTTTGTTTAAGGGAGGATGAGGCTGTCGATAAAGTGGCTTGAACCACGCCGAAAAAAATTAATAGGTTATTGCTCGTAGTAATTGTTGTTTTTGGCATTGAGTCAAATGGCAACGACCGAGCAACATTAAAATAGGCTTGGACATCGAATCCAAGCCTATTTTGGCGTTTTTCGTTTTTTGCTCGGGGGCGGTACCGTCGTACAGCTCCCACTCGCAAGAAAACGAAATTCAATTCCATTTCTCGAAGCCTAACAGCGTGTAGAAATTTGTTTTTGTGGACTTTTTCTACACGCTGCTCCTCCCTTTGTTTAAGGGAGGATTTTTATTTGCTTATTGTAGCAATTTGTCTGCTTTTAGCTCCGCTTTTTTACCCTTTGACTGATTTTGTTCAGCCTGAATATTGACATATTAGAACATTCGTTCTATAATAAGAACAAATGTTCTAAAGGTGATGCTATGAAAAGAGAAATTCTTCATGTTGACTGCAACAAATTTTATGCCAGCGTTGAGTGCTTTTTGCATCCGGAGCTTAAGGATAAGCCGGTGGCGGTAGGCGGAAGCGAAAAATCAAGACACGGAATTGTGCTTACAAAAAACGAGGTGGCGGCAAAATTTAATCTTAAGGCAGGGGAGCCACTTTGGCAGGCTCGCCAAAAATGCCCGGGGCTGATAGTTATTCCGCCGAATTTTCCCGTTTATGTTGAGTTTTCGAAAAAGGTGCATAAAATTTTTGAGGATTATACCGATTTAATAGAACCCTTTGGTCTTGATGAGTGCTGGCTTGATGTGTCGGGTGACTGGTTTAAAACTGGCGAGGAGATTGCCGATGAAATACGCTGCCGTGTAAAAAACGAGGTGGGTATAACCGTCAGCGTGGGGGTACGCATTAACAAAATAATTGCAAAGCTTACCTCCGATTATAAA
>CALYNN010000164.1 GCA_945221685.1 uncultured Clostridia bacterium
ACATACATTGCGCCCACCGGCTCAAACTGACCGTTTGCAACCTTTTCCTTAACCTCATCAAAAACCTCGGGATAATATTTTTCGAGGGTTTCGTAAACATAGGGTTGAGTATGGGTGTATTTAAAATCGGGGTATTTATCCATAAGGCGAAGCTGAATTAATACGGTACGCAGATTTTTCTGCACTGCGTGAATTCTTCGCCAATAATAAGCAATATCCAGGTGCGAATGAGCAATTAGTGCAACATCGCCGCTACCCTTATAGTTGTCGTTTGCAAAAACTACATCGTTAAGATATGCGCGGCACTCCTCAACTCCTGTAAGCTCGTCGCTGTCGAAATCTATTAAGTTCATTGCATTATTAAGCTCTCTGTTTAAAAAGCTTCTGTAATCCTCGTTAAACAGGTCACTTTTTGCAATATCAAGAAGCACCTCAAAATCCCACACCAAATCCTGAACGGAATGGTTAACGGTGCAGATATATGCACCCTCAAAAATCTGACGGCAGCCGCGTACCGAAAGGCTTTCGGGATTGCGCTCGTCATCGGGCTTTGAACGGTTGTAGCCCATCATTTCAAAATGCAGGGTATCCTTGTCATTAACATAGGGTGAAAGGAGCATACGCTCACGGTTAGGGTCAACGCCGCCCACATATTTGCCGTTTACCTTGACGCAGATTTCGGCGGCGGTTTTAAGGGAAAACCAAAGCTCCCTGCCCTGAAGCTCCTTGGGAATATTTACATCGGCCTTAATAAAAGCGGTGCCGTCGGGAGTGAAATACATATCACCTTTTTTAAGAGGTCTGTAATCCTCGCTGTAATACTCAAATTCCATTTCGGACACCTGTCGGGCGTCACGAATCATAAGGTTTTCAATTTCCCACTTATTGTCGTAAATATGCCTTTTAAGCCAATTAAATCTTAGGTCGGTCCATTCCTCCGGTCGCATAGACCTTCTGACTACCTTTATATGTGCCATCTAAAAGCTCCTTATACATCTTGAAAATACGGTTTTTTTCTTACGGGAATTACCTTTACGGTAAGCTTTAAATCCTTTTTAATCTGCTCCTCAATCCATGAAACACAACGATGAAGAATAAGACATTTTGAACATTCGCCTCTAAAAACAAGGGTAAGCTCGTTATTTTCGCAGGAAACAAATTCCACCCAACCGCCGTCACCCTGAAGCTTTGGCTGAAGAGTATTTTCAACATAGCTTTGAATTTTGCTCATTCTGATTATTATTCCTCCACAATATTTTTAATTATGCCGCGAATTGCTTCAAGTCTTTCTTCGGCTTTATCTCGGTTTTCACCTACAATGGAGTAATAAAACTTGATTTTCGGCTCGGTGCCGGAGGGTCTTATTGCCATCCAAGAGCCGTCCCTCCAAGTATATTTAAGCACATTTTCCTTTGGTAAATCCCCTACACCGTTGATAAAATCGGTTACGCCCTGAAGATTATCAAAAAGCTCTGTACCCTTTTCTCTAAAGTAAGACATTATTGAAAGAATTTTTTCCGTGCCGTCCTTCCCCTTAAGCACGAAGGAATCAAGATAATCAAGGTAATAGCCGTATTTGCCGTAAATCTCGTTAAGACCGTCAACAAGTGTTTTGCCCTGATTTTTATACCAAGATGCCATTTGACAAATAAGCATTGAAGACACAACGCCGTCCTTATCTCTTGCGTGGGTGCCGACAAGGTAGCCGTAGGACTCCTCGTAGCCTATAACAAATTCGTTGCTTCCTGTTTCTTCATACTTATTGATTTTATCGCCTATGTACTTAAATCCGGTTAGAGTTTCCTCAACCTGCAAGCCGAAGCTTCTGCCGATATTTGCACCAAGCTCTGAGGTTACAATAGTTTTTACAAGGGTGGATTTTTCGTTTAATTCCTTTTGCTTCATTGTTAAAACAAAGTTAACGAGAAGCGCGCCTGTTTGGTTGCCTGTAAGCAAAACATAATCGTTATTGCTCTTGACGGCAACGCCCACTCTGTCGCAGTCGGGGTCGGTACCGATAACTAAATCCGCACCGATTTTTTCGGCAGTTTCAATGGCAATATTAAGGGCGTCCTTTTCCTCGGGATTGGGAGAGCGTACGGTAGAAAAATTACCGTCGGGCAGCTCCTGCTCCTTAACAACTGTAACATCCATTCCCTCAAGCACGCGTCGAACAGGTATATTTCCCGTTCCGTGAAGCGGTGTATAAACAATTTTAAGATTTGAGGGACTTTCGTAAAGAGACTGCTTTTTTACCTCCTTTATAAAGGCGGAAAGCTCCTTTTCTCCCACGGTAATAATCATACCCTTTTCAACATAATCTGCCGCATCCTCATCAGGCTTATATATTTTTGAATAATCGGTTATTTCGTTTATATAGCCGATTGCGTTTTTAGCGTCCTCGGTACAAAACTGACAACCCTTACCGTCGTACACCTTATATCCGTTATACTCCTTTGGGTTATGAGATGCCGTAATCATTACGCCTGCGGTACAGCCTAAATGGCGTGTTGTAAAGGAAAGCACGGGCACGGGAACAATTTCGGTAAAGGCATAAACCTTAACGTCCTGAGAGGCAAACACCTGCGCGGCACTCCACAAAAACTTATTCGAATTAAGCCTTGAATCACAGGCAATGGCAACCGAAAGCCTGCCCGTATTTTTGCTTTTGAGATAATTGGCAAGACCTAAGGTAGCCTTACCTACGGTATAGATATTCATTCTGTTTGAGCCTGCGCCCATAATGCCGCGCAGTCCACCCGTACCGAAAGCCAAATCCTTATAAAATCTGTCTTCAATATCTTTTTCATCTGTAAGAGATAAAAGCTCGTCCTTTGTTTTTTCATCGGCAAAGCTAAGCCATTGGTTATATTTTTCTCTGAAATCCATATACTGCCTCCTTATTTAAAGTACATATAGTACTGACATTTTATCATACCGTTATATAGCTTTCTTCGTTTATCCGCTTTTCTGCCGAACACCCGTTCAAACTCCTCGTCCGGCGAAATAATACCATAGGACCAGCCTTTTTTCGCGATAAAAAGCTCGCCCATTATGCGATACAATCTTTCCGCTTCCTTAATATCAAGCATTCTTTCACCGTAGGGAGGATTGGTTATAAGCGTACCCTTTTCGGTAGTTGGAGAAAAATCTTTAATATCACGCTGTTGAAGCCGCATAAAGCCGTCAACCTTTATTCGCCTTGCGTTAACTGCCGTAAGCTCAAGAGCGTGGGAGTCAACATCACTGCCGAACGCGGTGAAATCAGTATCAGTTTTAATAATATCGCGGCAACGCTGACGCTCCTGTATCCAAGCGCTTTCGGGAATAAATCCCCAACGGTCGCACTCAAAATTACGATTGATTCCGGGAGCAATATTATGGGCAAGCATTGCACCCTCAATTAAAATCGTTCCGCTTCCGCAGAAGGGATCGTAAAGCGTATGATAATGGCGAAGCCTTGAAAGACTGCAAAGCGCCGCCGCAAGAGTTTCTCTTATGGGGGCGTCGTTAGCTTCGGGTCGGTAGCCTCTTTTATGGAGACCTCTGCCCGAGG
>CALYNN010000165.1 GCA_945221685.1 uncultured Clostridia bacterium
TTCATGACATTCCGGTTGTTGCAGTTGTTGACCCTGATATGATGTCATCAATGCCAAAGGGACTTACAGCGGCAACAGGTATGGACGCACTTACCCATGCTATTGAGGGATATATTACCGCAGGCGCATGGGAGCTTAGCGATATGTTCCATATTAAAGCTATTGAAATCATCAGCAAAAATCTTCGCGGTGCAGTTGAAAATACGCCTGAGGGCAGAGAAGGTATGGCTCTCGGTCAGTATGTTGCAGGAATGGGTTTCTCAAATGTCGGTCTCGGAATTGTTCATTCAATGGCTCATCCTCTCGGTGCGTTATACGACACACCTCACGGCGTTGCAAACGCAATCATTCTTCCTACTGTTATGGAATACAATGCACCTGCAACAGGTGAAAAATACAGAGATATTGCCAAAGCAATGGGCGTTGACGGTGTTGACGATATGACCCTTGATGAAGCAAGAAAGGCAGCAGTTGATGCAGTTAAGCAGCTTTCACAGGATGTTGGAATTCCTGCGGACCTTAAGGAAATTGTTAAGCCTGAGGATGTTGATTTCCTTGCACAGTCAGCTTATGACGACGCTTGCCGCCCGGGTAACCCAAGAGAAACAAGCGTTGCGGAAATCAAAGAGCTTTATCTCTCATTGATGTAATTAATACCAATAATTTAAAGAGTGGCGAAAGCCACTCTTTTTTTGACGCTAAAAATATAAAAAAGAAGACCGCAAAAGCGGTCTTCAAAATACTGTTACATTTCTTCGCAGTAATCGAAAATTTCAACAGGCAAATCCTCTTTATCACAGCTGATTGTAAAATAGAAATCAACATCAGTTGCCTCTGAAAGCTCGGAAAGCATTTCAAAAAACTGAGGAAGCTTTTCATACTCTCTGCCGACAATCTTAAATGTAGCGTCAACGAGAACATCAGTAACATCATAGTTACCTGCGCAGATACCTGCTAAAAATCCGTAAAAAGCCTTATGACCGTTAATAAGATATGTATCTGTTTCAAGAAGTCTTGCTTTAGAAACAATATCAAAAGTAAGCTTTGGTTCTTTTTCTATACATACAACATTACCGTCGGATGCTTCAACACAGGCATTAACCTGCTCAATTAATCTTTTGGTTTTACCTGCTCCTTTATTTCCTATGATAAGCTTAATCATATCAATTCCTCCAAAGGTGATTTATTTTCAATTACATATTAACATATGCCAAGGCGTTTTTCAAGAGTTTCTTTTTCGTTTTCATAGCCGGGCTTGCCTAAAAGTGCAAACATATTTTTCTTATAGCTTTCAACGCCGGGCTGATTAAAGGGATTTACGCCTAAAATATAGCCTGAGACAGCGCAAACCTTTTCGTAAAAATAAATTAAGTATCCGATTTCTTTTTCCGAAATTTCATCGCACTCTACAACAAGGTTACCTACTCCGCCGTCTGTATGAGCAAGCAATGTACCCTGTCTTGCCTTTTCGTTTACATAGCTCATTGTTTTACCTGCGAGGAAATTAAGACCGTCAATATTGCCCTCCTGCTCGGTAATAACAAAATCATCCTTCGGTTTATTAAATTTGATAACTGTTTCAAACATAAGAGAGCTTCCGCTTTCCTGTATATACTGACCGAGAGAATGAAGGTCTGTTGAGAATACACAGGACACAGGGAAAAGTCCCTTGCCGTCCTTACCCTCACTTTCTCCGAAAAGCTGCTTTAACCATTCGTTAAACATCGCCATACAAGGCTCATATGAAACAAAGCACTCGAGCTTTTTGCCTTTATTATAGAAAGCATTTCTTACTGCGGCATATTTAAGCACAGCGTTATCCTCAACGGTTTTGCCGTTAAAGTCATTTTGAGCTTCCGCGGCTCCCTGCATAAGAGCGTCAATATCAATACCGGAAGCGGCAATAGGAAGTAAGCCGACAGCCGTAAGAACGGAAAATCTTCCGCCAACATCGTCAGGCACAACGAAGGTTTCATAGCCCTCTGAATCAGCTAACGCCTTAAGGGTTCCCTTTGCTCTGTCGGTTGTGCAGAAAATTCTTTTTGCCGCTTCTTCGGGAGAATATTTCTTATAGACTAAATCCCTGAAAATTCTGAAAGCAATAGCAGGCTCGGTTGTGGTACCGCTTTTGCTGATAACATTAACGCAAATATCCTTATCCTCGCAGATGGAAACAAGCTCCGTTACCATAGAAGGACTGATTGTATTTCCGATAAAATAGATATCGGGCGTATCTTTTTTCAGGCTGTTGTAATTTGGAGATTTTAAGCACTCAATTACTGCTCTTGCTCCCAAATACGAGCCGCCGATACCGATAACGATTAAAATATCGCAGTTGCCTTTAATATACTCTGCGGCCTTTTTTATTCTTGCAAATTCTTCTTTGTCGTAATCCTGCGGCAGAGTAACCCAGCCTAAAAAGTCGCTTCCCTCACCTGTTTTGTTATTGAGCGTTTCCAAAGCGGCAACAGCCTGAGGCTCAAGCCTTTTAATATCATCTGCAGAAACAATACTTTCTGCATGAGAAGTTACAAATTTAATTGACATAATTTCACCCTATTTTCATCAAAGTAGTAAAAAATATTTACCGAGAAAATATCTTACACTATTTTGTAAAAATATTCAACATTTTTTTATATATATTTTATTAAATAAGAAAAAATGTATGAAAAACTTACTTTACCGACATTTTCATCGGCAGTCAGGTCAACTGAAGCAATTTTCTTTGAGTCGCTGTAATAAACAATTTCACCCAGCTTATCGCCCGATTTAACAGGAGCGTTTATCTCTTTTTTTATGTTATATTTGCAGGTGACCTCACCTGAGGATTTTTCAGTTAAAACATTTTGTTGTTCAGGCACGGCAGGCATTATGCTCTTAACAGTCCCTTTTTTAACTTTTACAGTCTTAAGCTTGCTTTTATCAACCGTCAGCTTTTCAAGCCTGTAGTTTGCAAATCCGTAATCAAGAAGCTGTGTTGATAGATTGAATCTGTCGTCACTGCTGTCGGAGCCTAACACAACCGAAACAAGACTCATTCCGTCTCTTGTTGCAGTAGCACACAGGCAAAATCCTGCATTAGATGTCGTTCCCGTTTTCAGTCCCGTTATGCCATTATATGTGTTGACGAGCTTATTAGTATTATTAAGCTCAGTTTCACCGTTTCTAAGGGAATCAAGCCAAACAGTAGAATACTTAGTTACCAAATCGTATTTCATAACCTCGCAGGCTATAACTGCTAAATCATAGGCACTGGAATAATGATTGGTAACATCGTCATCAAGACCGGTACAGTTTTCAAAATTAGTATCCTTTAGTCCAAGCTCTTTTGCTTTTTTGTTCATCATATCAACAAAAGCAGAGCTACTGCCGGCAACATATTCACCAAGCAGAGTACAAGCGTCGTTTGCAGAGGAAATTATTACCGCTTTGAGCAAATCGTCAACGCTCATTTCCTCTCCAACCTCAAGCCAAATTTGAGAGCCGCCCCTGGAAACGGAGCTTTCACTTGCCGCAACAATATCGTTAAGCTTAATTTTTCCGC
>CALYNN010000166.1 GCA_945221685.1 uncultured Clostridia bacterium
TGGTAATGACTCCATTGTATGACGAGTAAATACCCTTTAATATGGCGGCAGAAATCTGCACAAAAAAGGTAATAACAGAGCACTCTACAATTGGCTTGGTAATTACAACAGACGGCTCTATCAGCTCTATTCCGCGTGATGAATACTGCGAGGCTGAGAAAAGAGTTATCAGCGAGCTTAAGGAGCTTGATAAGCCCTTTGTTGTTTTGATGAATTGCGTAGAGCCGAAATCCGCTTCGGTAATTTCTCTTTGTCAATCATTAACAGAAGAATATCAGGTGCCGGTAATTCCTGTTAACTGTCTTGAACTTACCGAGGAGGAAATAACGGAAATACTTTCCGATATTCTTTATGAGTTTCCTCTTTCGGACATTGAGATTTCATATCCCTCTTGGATTAACGGTCTTGACAGGGATAATTATCTTAAACGCTCTATTTTTGATTGCGTCAGAGATGGTGCCTGTATTCTCGGAAATATAAGAAGCACGGCAAGGTTTGCAAAAAATATTGAGGAAAATGAATATGTTGAATCCGTCAGCGTTAATTCTCTTGACCTTTCAACAGGTACTGTGGGTATGAAATTTTATATAGATAATTCTCATTTTTATAAAATTCTATCCGAAAAATGCTCTGTAAAGGTATCTAACGAAAAGGAATTAATGAACAGCTTTGTTGAGCTTATGAATATGAAGCACGAATATGAGCCATTTTCAAAGGCTCTTAAGGATGTTGAGGAAAGCGGCTACGGCATAGTTATGCCGGAAATTTCGGATTTAACCTTAAGCGAACCGGAAATAATGAAGCAGGGCGGAAGGTACGGAGTAAGACTTAAGGCGCAGGCACCGTCTATTCATATGATTAAGTGCAATACCTCTACCGAGGTTGCTCCGATTGTCGGCAGTGAAAGCCAAAGCAGAGACCTTGTAATGTATTTACTTAAGGAATTTGAAGAAAATCCAAACGATATTTGGAATACGAATATTTTCGGTAAATCTCTCCACGAGCTTGTAAACGAGGGCTTAAACAACAAGCTTTACAGAATGCCTGTTGACGCAAGAAATAAGTTTAGAGAAACCATTGAAAGAGTTATTAACGAAGGATGTAACGGATTAATCTGCATTATTTTATAAAAAAGAGGTCGCACATTTGATTTGTTAAAAATCAAATATATGCGACCTTTAAAACCATTAGGGTAATTATGATAATATGAAGCAAAATTTCCGCAGGAAGACCTATCATAAATTTTTTATGCTTTGTTTTATGGCGTATTAATTTCATTGTAATCAGCTCTGCCGTTGCTCCTCCGAGAAATCCAACAGTCATCAGTGTTTTTTCAGATATTCTTCTTTTTCCTTTAATTGCTTTTCTTTTGTCTAAAACAGCAAGTGCCGAGGCAACAATGCTGATAAGGGAAAGGTATAAAAGCAGAATAATTAAATTTTTATTCATTGTCTTTAAACTTTTTGAGCTTCAATAAATCTGTATCTGTAATGGCAAATTTATTTCCTTTTTTGAAGTCGTCTCCGATTTCCTCATCAACAGTAAAAATCGAAGCACATTGGGGACAAACGAGAAAATAAACGGTATTGCAGTCTAATAAGGTTATCTTCGCAGCAAGTCGTCTTTCAAAATTAGAAAATACACCGAATTTAACCGTCTTTTTACAGCAGGGACAGATAGTTTCAAGGGTTTCACCTCTCGATTTTACACGCAGAGAATTACCGAGTCTGTATTCCATAATTAATCACCTCTATTATTTTACTATAAAACAGGGAAGTGTTCAAGTGTATAAAAAAATAATTTTTTCGCTTTTTATTGTATTTTTGTTACTTCTGTCGGGATGCAGTGTTCAAGACTCAAATAGTAACGAGAAATCGCAAATGGTAAAGTCAGTTTGGATTGCATACTATGAGCTTTCGGAATTTACCAACGGAAAAAGTGAAAAGGAATTTAAGTCCAATATGAGCAATGCATTAAAAACGCTCAGTCAAAAAGGCTTCAACAGAATTACGGTTCAGGTAAGACCCTTTGCAGATGCATTTTATAAGTCCTCATATTTTCCCGTAAGTGCATACTGCTTCGGTGTTCAGGGAAGTAGTCTTGAATATGATGTTCTTGAAATAATGACGGAGCTTGCCCATAAATATAATCTTGAAATTGAAGCGTGGATAAATCCTTATCGCGTAAGTAATTCAAATGATTTCAGCCGATTGTCGAAAGATAATATTGCAAATAAGTGGAAGGATACCGAAAATCTTATTGTTTGCGATAGCGGAATTTACTTTAATCCTGCTTCAAGCGAGGTTAATAAGCTGATTGTTAACGGCGTTAAGGAAATTGTTGAAAATTATGATGTTGATTCTGTTTGCTTCGACGATTATTTTTATCCCGATACTGCTGAAAGCATTGATAAAAGCTCATACGAAAATTACAGGAAAAACGGCGGCAAGCTATCTCTTGACGATTGGCGCAGAGATAATGTCAGTAGCCTTGTTAAAGAAGTTTACAAAACTGTAAAAGAGGTGGATGAAGGCGTTACCTTCGGAATAAGTCCGGGAGGAAATATTGAAAATGATTACAACAACCTTTACGCCGATGTTGAGCTGTGGTGCAGTGAAAAGGGTTATGTTGACTATATATGTCCGCAGATATATTTCGGATTTCAAAATGAAAATCAGCCATTTATGAAAACCGCAAAGGATTGGTCGCAAATGGCTGAATGTGATTTTTACGCTGCTCTGCCGCTTTATAAGGCAAATACTGAAGATGAATTTGCAGGTGAAAGCGGAAAGAATGAATTTGTTGAAAACAACAATATAACAGCAAGACAGTTTACATATCTTACAAAGCTACCTAATACAAAGGGTATTTATATTTTTTCTTATAGCTGTCTTTGCGACAATGATGAAACAAAAAATCTTTATTCAGCCATGCAAAAATCATCGCAGTAATCTTTTATTGTAACTGTTATCAGCGAGCCTATAATGTTTTTGTTCGATTTGATTCTAACGGGTAAATAGCTTTTTGTATAGCCCTGGTAAATTCCTTCCTCGACCTCGCTTTCAAAAAGCACCTCGGCTTTACGACCTACCAGTGCGTGCAAATAGTTATGCCTGATTTCGTCAGTAGCCTTAATCATTATTTCCGCTCGGCGTTCTTTTTCTGCTTTTGGAACATCATCACCCTTTTTTGAAGCGGCGGTGCCTGTTCTTTCACTGTACGGAAATACATGAACCTTTTCAAACTTGATTTCTTTTACAAAGTCAAGGCTTATGTTAAAATCCTCTTGGGTTTCCTGATGAAAGCCTACCATAACATCTGTGGTAATGCTTGCGTCATTAAAGGTGCTTCTCAGCTTATCGCAAAGGCTTTTGTATTCCTCAGAGGTATAATGTCTGTTCATATTCTTAAGTGTTTTGTTGCAGCCGCTTTGCAGAGAAATATGAAATTGAGGGCAGAATTTGTTAATTTTGGATAATCTGTCAATAATATCATTGGTAATGTGGTCAGGTTCTAAAGAGCCAAGCC
>CALYNN010000167.1 GCA_945221685.1 uncultured Clostridia bacterium
GATGCCAACAGTAAAGCCTGCAAGGGCGGATTCCTCAGTTGGCAGAAGTCCCGGATGCTCAGCTGTTTCGCCGCCTACAAGAGCACAGCCTGATTGAACACAGCCCTCTGCAACGCCTGCAACTATTTGCGCGATTTTTTCAGGATAGTTCTTTCCGCAGGCAATGTAGTCAAGAAAGAAAAGAGGCTTTGCACCTGAGCATGCAACATCGTTAACGCACATTGCAACGCAGTCAATACCGATGGTATCGTGCTTATCCATAAGAAACGCAAGCTTAAGCTTTGTACCTACACCGTCTGTGCCTGAAACCAAAACGGGATTTTTATATTCTCCTGCGGCAAGCTCAAACATACCGCCGAAGCCGCCTATTCCGCCTAATACACCGGGAATAGTTGTTCTTTTAACATGCTTTTTGATAAGCTCAACCGATTCGTAGCCTGCCGTAACATCAACGCCGGCGGCTGCATAGCTTTCGCTGAAACTTTTTTCCATAGTTATATCTCCTTTAGCCTTTCCTGCAAAGCAGCGTCCTTTTCACGAACCTGCTGAGCCATTTCTTTTCTCATTTTCTGAAGCTTTGCCATAAGTGCGTCATCGCCTACGGCAATAATTTCTGCGGCAAGTATTGCGGCATTTTTTGCGGCGTTTACTCCAACCGTAGCAACCGGAATTCCGGGAGGCATCATAACTGTTGCAAGCATTGCGTCCATACCGTCAAGAACCTTTGCAGAGCAGGGAATACCTATAACCGGCAGTGTTGTGGATGCGGCAAGAACTCCTCCTAAATGCGCCGCCATTCCTGCAGCGGCAATGATAACGCCGAAGCCCTTTTCTATTGCCTCGCTTGAAAATTTGTTCGCTTCGTCAGATGTTCTGTGGGCACTCATAACCCTTACCTCTGTTTCAATTCCAAGCTCCTTAAGCTGCTTGATTGCAGGTGTAACGATTGGCAAATCGCTGTCTGAGCCCATAATGATTGCAACCTTTTTCATAAATGCTCTCCTTTATATTTTTAGACTCTTATTAGAGCCGATAATTTTGTCGAAAATATTATATATTATATATATGCTATTTTCAATAATTAAAACTGACTAATTTATTCGGCAGTATTGTAAATACTTTCATCAATTTTGCCATAAGCGGCAAAGCTTAAAGCATATTCCCAGTCATTGTCGTCAATAATTCCGTCCTTGTTTATATCCAAGCTTGCAAGCAGAAGATCCTCGTTCTTATCATAGCCTCCGTAAGCAGTTCTGAAAATTGAATAATCCTTTGCGTTAACATATCCGTCATTGTTAAAATCACATAAAACAATAGGTATGCTTCCAAGATCTCTGTTGCTTTTATCAACGGCAACAGTTCGGGCAGGACCGAACTCACTTTTTATGACAATAGCCTGATAAGCGGTAATATAAAAGTATCCGTTTTCATCGGTGGTGCCGATTTTCTTTCCGTCTAAATCGTAAATATCTATTTCAGCCGCTGTACCCTGTGAAAAGTAACTGTTGTCGGGTGAGCTCATAATATAAACTTTTCCGAAATAATCACCTGAAAGCTGTTCGGTAAAATCACTTGTATATTTTTTGCCGCACAACACGCAGGTGTGCAGTGTGTAGCCGCCGTTGCTGAAGGTAGGGGGAATAACTGCTTGCGTGTAGCTGTGCTCTATGTTTATTGAAAATTCCAAGGCTTGCTCACCAACTGTTATTGAGTCGGTGTTTGTACCGCAGGTAACTCTTGAATTTAACAGATTGTTGTAGCTCATTGTGTAGCCTGCAAATTCGCCTCCGTCCTTAAAAGGAACAGAATGAATGTATCCGCTTTCATATATAAAGTTAACGCTTTTTCCGTCAATAAGTGCAGCTATATCAATGCTTCCGTCCTCAAATAAATCGGCGGTGTAGCTAAAGCTCCAGTCAATTTCAACTCTGTCTAAATCAGCAGGTACGAGGCTTAAGGTGTAATCACCGGCAGAATGACGGCTTGTTACCGTGTAGCAGTATTGCTCGCCGGCATTTAACTGACAGCTTATTGAGAAGTTAAGGTTATCTTGGGAAATATCCGTGCTTTGTGCAACGGTGCTTCCAAGACTGTCTGTGAGTATGCAGTCAACATCAACGGCTCCAGATGAAGAAAAAGAAAAGTATGAGCTTGCCTTTGGTGTGAAGTAATAATTTACAGTAATATCTGCCGAGTCGCTGTAGCTGTTGCAGCTAATTATATCTCCCTCGTAAATAACCATACTGTCAAGTATTCGGCAGTTAAGATTGTTGTTTGTAGCATAAGAGTATGCTCCTGAATCTCTGTAAACACCAACAGATAAATCGGTGTAAATATCGCCCACCGTTTGACTTTTATATCCAACGCTGTACGCTGCGAGAGAAGCTCCCTTTGGTATGTCTATGCTTTTAAGAGAGCCGCATGCCATAAAGGCTCTTGATGAAATTGATAAGCTCATATTCATACTGCCGAATTCAACGCAGTTAAGCATGGTGCATTCTTCAAATGCACCGGAGCCTATGTAGGTTACCGATTTGGGAATAGAAACCCGTTCGAGCTTTATGCACATATAAAAAGCATTGTTTGAAATAGTTTTTAAGTTATTGCCTAATTTTATTTCTGTTGCAAGATTGTTGCCTGCAAGAGCATAGCTTCCGATTTTTTCAAGGCTTTGGGGCAGAGAAATGCTTTGAGCACAAACGCAGAAAAGGAAATAGCTTCCAAGCCTTGTTATTCCCTCCTCAACAACAACATTCTCTATTGAGCCATCGCTTCTCCAAAGGTACCACGGCTGTGAAGAAGAATTGTTAACATAATCCGGCGTTTCACCGCTTCCGCTAATGGTAAGGGTTTTGGTGCCTGCATCAAAGGAATAATATGTTTGCGTGCTTCCGAGCTGAGTTTTTTCAATATCGGTAACCTGTGCGCAAAGGGTAATTATTCTTGTTGAGAATATCGAGGTAATAAGCAAAATTAAGCTTACTGATACAGATATAATTTTCTTCATAGCCGTCACCTCCCAACCTTAAATTCTTTAAAATATAATAACATATCGTAGTTTTTAATACAACTGCTTTTTATCTCTTAAATGCAAATAAAAAAGCAAAAGCTCCGCCGAGCCTTTGCTTTTAGAAATATAACTCTTATTTATGCTACGCTCCTACACCTGTAATATGTAGGCCTGCCGCAGAATTATAGTAATATGAGTTAAGGCTTCTCATTAATGAATCGTCGGTGTGAGCGCAAACAAGGGGAATACCGTGCTCAAAGCCTGTTACAATAAGAGTATGATAATATTCAAGGCCGTTAAAGAGCTGAATAAAATCTCCCAACTCCAAATGAGAAATTGAAGCAGGGGAGGCCATAGGACCGAAGCCGGTATTCGAAAGTAAGAATTTTCTGAAATATTCGACAGAGCTCCAAGCGGCAGCCCTGTCGTTAATCGAGTTGTAGCTGTCTCTTATACACATCTGACGCTGCCGACGATCTTACGCGTGTAG
>CALYNN010000168.1 GCA_945221685.1 uncultured Clostridia bacterium
AAAGGGGATTATATGCTATATAACTTAAAAGGAAAATTAACTGTGAGCGCCGCTGATTTTATTGTTGTTGAGTGCGGCGGAGTTGGCTTTAAATGCTTTACAACGCTTAATACCGTCCAGAATATAGGCAAAACAGGCGACGAGGTAAATGTGTTTACCTACCTTGCCGTCCGTGAGGATGCAATGGATTTATACGGCTTTGCTTCACCGACAGAGCTTGATGCCTTTAAGCTTTTAATATCCGTTTCGGGAATAGGTCCCAAGGCGGCTGTGGCGATTTTGTCGGAGCTGACACCCGACAGGCTTGCCGTTTGTATTGCCGCAGGAGATACTAAAGCAATTACCGCGGCACAGGGCGTAGGCAAAAAAACTGCCGAAAGAGTAGTTCTTGAGCTTAAGGATAAAATGGCAGGAATTGCGGTAAGCGGCGAAGCAAAAATTGCGGCGGCAGGCGTTGCCAATCTGTCAGACGGTTCGAGCGCAGGCGAGGCGGTAGAGGCCTTGGTGGCACTTGGCTTTTCCCAATCCGACGCGGCAGTTGTTGTCGGTAAAATGGATAAATCCCTTACAGTTGACGAAATGATAAGATTAGGCTTGAAACAGCTTTCACGAAATTTATAGGAGGTAATCACCTATGCAGGAAACGGAAATGGATTTTGAAAACAGAATAATTACTGCAGATTTCACTCCCGACGATAACGACATAGAAAATTCCTTAAGACCTAAGGTGTTAGACGACTATATAGGTCAGGAAAAGGTTAAGGAAAATCTTAAGGTGTATATTGAAGCCGCCAAGGGCAGAGGCGAAGCGCTTGACCATGTGCTTTTGTATGGTCCTCCCGGCTTGGGAAAAACTACTCTTGCAGGTATTATCGCCAACGAAATGGGCGTAAATATAAGAGTAACAAGCGGTCCTGCAATAGAAAAGCAGGGCGACCTTGCGGCGTTGCTTACCAATTTGCAGGAGGGCGATGTGCTTTTCATTGACGAAATACACCGCCTGAACCGTCAGGTTGAGGAGGTGCTTTATCCTGCAATGGAGGACGGCGCGCTGGATATTATTATCGGAAAGGGACCGTCTGCAAGGTCAATACGACTTGATTTGCCTCATTTTACTCTTATAGGAGCAACCACAAGGGCAGGTCAGCTTTCCGCCCCGTTAAGAGACCGCTTCGGCGTTATATTCAGGCTTGAGATGTATTCAACCGAGCAGCTTGCCACAATAGTTAAGAGAAGTGCAGGTATTCTTAATATGCCTGTTGATGAAAAGGGCGCGATTGAAATTGCCTCCCGTTCAAGAGGAACGCCGAGAATTGCAAACCGACTTCTTAAGCGCAGTCGTGATTTTGCGCAGGTAAAGTACGACGGCGTAATCAGCAGGGAAGCCGCCGTTGACGCTCTTGAGAGAATGGAAATTGACGAAATCGGTCTTGATAATATCGACAGAATTTTGCTTACAACTATGATAAAAAATTATAACGGCGGTCCTGTTGGACTTGAAACCATAGCCGCCGCTATCGGCGAGGAGGCAGTTACCATTGAGGATGTCTATGAGCCGTACCTTATGCAGATAGGCTTCCTTTCGAGAACACCGAGAGGAAGAATGGCAACTGCTCTTGCCTACAAGCATTTGGGCATTGAGCAGGACGGTCAGCAGTCACTGCTTTAACCTAACGGTGCAGTGTATGTTTATGCTTAAAAATAACCACTTATTTTCTACAACGGAAAGGATGCTTTAATTATGGGCAGATTATTCGGAACAGACGGTGTAAGAGGAATTGCAAACGAAACGCTTACCACGGAGCTTGCACTGAAAATAGGCAGAGCGGCGGCAACGGTGCTGATTAAGGAATGTAAATCCGCAAAGCCAACGGTGCTTATCGGCAAGGATACAAGAGCCTCAGGCGATATGCTTGAAGCCGCCCTTACCGCAGGACTTACCTCGGTGGGATGCAATGTGCTTTCTGTAGGTGTTGTTCCTACTCCGGCTGTGGCTTATCTCGTTTGCGAATACGGATGTGAGGCAGGCATTATGATTTCCGCCTCTCATAATCCCTGCGAGTATAACGGAATAAAGATTTTTCAGAAAACAGGCTATAAGCTTGACGATGCCATAGAGGATGAAATTGAAGCAATAGTTCTTGACGGCGCAGAGGAAATTCCTGCAAAAATCGGCGGCGATGTGGGCAACAGACTGTTTTGCAAAACAGCAGTTAAGGATTATGTTGACCATGTTGTTTCAACTGCTTCCGTTAGATTTGACGGACTTTCAATAGCACTCGACTGTGCAAACGGCAGTGCAAGCGTGTGCGCAAAGGATATTTTTACTGCCTTAGGTGCAAAGTGTATTATGCTCTCCGACACTCCCGACGGCACCAATATTAACGAAAGCTGCGGCTCAACTCATCCGCAGGAGCTTATGAATTTCGTAAAGGGAGCATCTCTCGATTTGGGGCTTGCCTTCGACGGCGACGCAGACAGAATGTTGGCGGTTGACGAAAACGGAGAGCTTGTTGACGGCGATAAGGTTATTGCAATTTGCTCAAAGAGAATGAAAGACGAGGGCAAACTTGAAAAAAATACTGCTGTCGTTACCGTTATGAGCAATATGGGATTTTTCAAATTCTGCAAGGATAACGGAATTGATTGCAAAAAAACTGCCGTTGGCGACAGATATGTGCTTGAAAAAATGCTTCAGGAGGGCTACAACATCGGCGGAGAGCAAAGCGGCCATGTAATCTTCCTTGATTACGCAACAACAGGTGACGGCGAGCTTTCGGGAGTTCAGCTTATTGAAACCGTTGTTAAGTCAAAAAAGAAGCTTTCGGAGCTGGCACAGATAATGAGAGTTTATCCTCAGGTGCTCATTAATGTTAAGGTTACCGATGAGGGCAAGAAAAAATATAATAACGACGAATATATTATTTCCGCCGTGCAGCAGGCTGAAATGGAGCTTTCCGGCGAGGGAAGAGTGCTTGTGCGCGTCAGCGGAACAGAGCCTCTTGTTCGCGTAATGCTTGAAGGCTCCGATATTGAACAGATTACAAGGCTTGGCAACGGCATTGCAGAGGTAATAAAAAAGAGACTTTCTTAAAATATATAAGGAATTGTAAATGAGATATTCAACAGAATGGAAGGATTATGAGCTTATCGACTGCTCCTGCGGCGAGAAGCTTGAACGGTGGACAAGGGAAATATTAATAAGACCCGACCCGCAGGTTATTTGGAAAAGTGAAAAGGAGCACAGGCTTTGGTATCAGCCTGACGCAAGGTATGTTCGCTCACGCACAGGCGGCGGAAAGTGGCAAGCCTATAATCGTATTCCGGAGGCGTGGCAGGTAAGATACAAGGATTTAACCTTTAATATTAAAACTATGGGCTTCAAGCATACGGGACTTTTTCCCGAGCAGGCGGTTAACTGGGATTATACACGAGAGCCTGTCTCTTATACACATCTGACGCTGCCGACGATCTTACGCGTGTA
>CALYNN010000169.1 GCA_945221685.1 uncultured Clostridia bacterium
CTGCGCCGATTTCGTCCTTACCGCCGTTAAGAGCCATAAGAAGAACCTTTGCAAGATTGCATCTTGCGCCGAAGAACTGCATTTGCTTGCCCTCCTTCATTGCGGATACACAACAGGCAATAGCGTAATCGTCGCCGTACATTCTTCTCATAACATCGTCGTTTTCATACTGAATTGAGTCGGTATCAATAGAAACCTGAGCACAGAAATCCTTAAAGCCCTGAGGAAGATGCTCTGACCAAAGAACTGTGATATTCGGCTCTGCCGAAGGTCCGAGATTGTAGAGAGTCTGTAATACACGGAATGAGGTTTTTGAGCACATTGACTTGCCCTCGCATGTTACACCTGCAAGTGCAAGGGTTACCCAAACAGGATCGCCTGCAAACAAATCGTTGTATTCGGGAGTACGGAGATGACGAACAAGACGAAGCTTAATTACAAGGTCATCAATAAGCTCCTGCGCACCCTTTTCATCAAGAATGCCTGCCTCCAAATCTCTTTGAATATAGCAGTCGATAAACTCTGCAATTCTGCCGATTGAGTTAGCGGCACCGTTTTGCTCCTTGATTGCACCAAGGTAGCCGAAATAAAGCCACTGAATAGCCTCTTTCGCGTTTGTAGCCGGCTTTGAAATGTCGTAGCCGTAATCAAGAGCAAGTCCCTTAAGCTGATTCATAAAGTCAAGCTGCTTTGAAAGGTCTTCAAGAAGATGAATTGTTTCTTCCGTAAAGCAGTCGGCTTCGCCGACTTTTTTCTTATCAAGCTTCTTCTGCTCAATAAGATAATCCATACCGTAAAGGGCAATTCTTCTGTAATCACCGATAATTCTGCCACGGGCATAGGCGTCCGGCAGTCCGGTAAGAATACCTGCGTGACGGGCCTTTTTCATTGTATCGGTATAAGCTCTGAATACGCCTGTGTTGTGGGTGGTTCTGTATGTGAACTCGTCCTTAATTTTATCCGAAATTTCGTAGCCGTAGGCTCTGCATGCCTGAACTGCATTACGGTAGCCGGCAAAGGGAGAAACGCCTCTTTTAAGCGGCTCGTCTGTTTGCAGACCTACAATAATATCTCTTTCCTTATCAACATAGCCGGGCTTGTGAGAAAGGATTGAAAGTACCTTTTCGGTATCTACATCAAGCACTCCGCCCTTTTCGTTTTCTTTTATAAGAAGCTCCTTAACCTTATCAAGAACTATCTGTGTTCTTTCGGTAGGACCTTCAAGGAAGGACGCGTCGCCGTCGTAAGCGGTATAGTTAAGCTTAATAAAGTTGCTTACATTAATTTCGTCGCACCATACGCCCTGTTTAAAATTTTTCCATGCTTCCATTTCATTTCCTCCTAAATATATGTGTAAATTAATTAATATCAGTTATATTGCACAACATAGCATTCTTCACCCGGCGGATGAAAAATACCAATACATCGTTCACAGGTGCCGTGCTTACATCTGCCGCATCTGTTTTTGCCGCACTGTCCGCAGCAATGCTTTGAGTTAGGGCAAAGCTCAAAATCGCCGCCTTCAATTTTTATTGACTTGCTTTCAACAATTGAGCTTGCAATTTTGTAGCGGGCACTGTCGTAAATTGCGGTTACGGTTGTTCGGGCAACCTGCATTTGCTTTGCACAGTCCTGCTGAGTAAGTCCAACATAGTCAATCAGCCGAACCGACTCGTACTCATCCACCGTCATTGGAATAGGTGCACTGCCTTTTTTAGCCTTAAAACCAATATCGCGGTTTTCGGGAATTGCACACACTCGCCTGTGCTTTCTCGGCCTTGCCATGCTCCACCTCTCTTATCATTTATAGTAGCTTTTCACTACGCTTAAATTATACACGATTACTGACATAAGTCAATAATTAATTTGCAAAAATTACTGTAAAAATCAATTTCAGCCATTTATACAAAACTATTTTCGTGTATAAAAATTTTTTAATTATTTTCACTAAATAAGAAAGAAGAACCGAAAGCTCGGCTCTTCTTATCTTTTTACATATTTATGTTTTTACTCTGCCTGCTCGGCTAAAATTTCCTCGGCGGATTTGTTATAAATATAATCAACAAGCTTTTCTCTGTTGCTTTCAACATTAATGCTGATAACGGAATTGCCGCCGATATTATCGTACCACCAAGTGCCCTCAAAGGGAACCTTATCCTGCACAAATTCTCCGCCCAGACAGCCTGCCGCCTTAAACGCCAGCGAAAGTATTTCGCTCTTTGAAAGATTTGTTTCAATATACGGAGCGCTTTTTCTTGCCATATTATAAAGCCTTATAGGTGAGGAATGCTTTGCCTTGCTTAATATAGCGCTCATAACGGTACGCTGTCTTTGAGTTCTTACAAAATCGGTATCTATTTTTCTTATTCGGCAATAAGCCAACGCCTGCTCGCCTGTCAGCTTATACTTACCCGAATCGAGAGTAACATTGCCGTAGCGCTTCGGGTGACCTGTTACCTCCTTTGCTTCCGCTTCGGTAACCTCTACCTCAACTCCGCCCAGACTGTCAACAAGCACCTTGAACATTTCAAAATCAACTACAGCATAGCCGTCTATTGCAACGCCGAAATTATACTCGATTGCATCAACAACTCCCTGATAGCCGCCCGACGAGCAAGCCGCGTTAAGCCGCTGATTATATCCTAAGGTGGGAATATAAACCCAAGTATCGCGCAAAAATGAGGTCATTTTTATGCAATTATGCTCTGAGTCAAGAGACACCATAAGCATAACATCAGAGCGTGAAGCCTCGCTGTCGTCGTTGCTTCTTGCATCAACTCCCAAAAGCAAAATATTTTTAACCCTTGAGCTGCTCATAAGGTCTGATGAATTTACATATTCGTTTTCAAGCTTGTCCCTGTAATTCACCTTATTTATTACGGAAACACCGCAGCCTGCCAGCAGTACGGCAAGAGCAAGCACAATCAAAAGCACCGCTCTTGCAATATCCTTTGGCTTTCTTTTTTTGCCTCGGCGGTTATTATTTTCGCTTTTAGACGGCTTTTTATCATTTCTGCTTTGCTGAGAATAGCCTTCTCTTTGAGAGCTTCTTCCGCCTTGAAAATTATACGGAGCATATTGCTCGCCGTCATCGGTATCGCAGGGGTTTATACCCTGATTATCTGTTACAATATCATTACTTCTTTCACGGTTATTAAAATTCAAATCAACAGGAGAAAAATCATAATAATTTTCGTCCTGAGGAACGGTTCTGTCTTTATCTCTGTTTCTGTTGCTGCGGTTTGGATCAAAGCCTTCGTTTTCAAATCTCGGCATATTACCACCTCCGAAAAGAATATTACTACATATTTAAAATTATTTCAACAGGCTTTTTGTAAAATATATTGACATTGCACGGGTATTTATTTTAAAATGAAATGTAACGAGTCAGCCAGGCAGTTGCGTATTGCTTTGCAATATGAGGAAAGTCCGAGCAGCACAGAGCAGGATAACGGCTAACGGCCGCCGAGGG
>CALYNN010000170.1 GCA_945221685.1 uncultured Clostridia bacterium
TAAAGCCTTTTTTGCGTGCATTGATTTTTGATATGCTCGTTCCCTTTGGCTTAATGGTAAAGTACATTGTTTTCTGCCCTGTATATTCGCCCTTAAGCTTTATGAAAACCTTATACTTGCCTACTGCCTTTCTGCCGCCATCCATTGTTACGGTGTAATCCGTTCCCTTTTTCAGCCTTCTGCCGTATTTATCCTTTACGGTTACAGTGGGCGTATGGCTCTTGCCGTCATAAGCTCTGCCTGTTTCCGACAATGTATAGGTCAGGCTTTTGGCTGACACCTTTGAGGCAAAGTGAACCTTTGCTTTCAGCAATTCGTCGTTATCCTCTGCTATTTTAATATCTTTCCAATCTGCATAATTTCCTGCATAATACACATTCTGCAACCTGTCGCAACGGTAAAACGAATATCCGCCTATGGATTTTAAGGATTTTGGAATACTTACTTTGCTCAAATTTATGTAGTATTCAAAAAATTCACTACTGATTTTAGTGATACCCTCGCCGATTATAACCTTATTAACATAATTTACTCCGCTTGAAATTTCCGGACTGAAAAAGGAAATATATTCATCCGCATGAATGCCGGAATTACCGTTAACATATATTTCACCTTTGCCCGAAAGAGTCAGAACGCCTGTATAATAATTAAAGACGCCTTTAACGCTGTCCCTTTCTGTTCGACCTGCATTAAATTCAATTATTCCGTCATTCGAATATTCACTGCCATAGCCATTACTCAAAACATTACAGGAATAATTGAATGAAGCATTTTTCAATACATCGTTATCCCTGTCAATAACAACACTGCTCCACTGTTGCTTTGTGCCGCCGTAGTTAACTGTTTTTAACGACTCGCAGTTGCTAAAAGCACCGATGCAAATTCTTTTTAATGATTTAGGCAATGTTACGGCTCGAGCATTTTTAAAGCCGTTAAACATACCGATATCGAGAAAATTTATTCCCTCTGTAACGACAATGCTTTTAACACAGTCTATCGTCTTATTTGAGTCATTAAGCTTTGAAAATATTTCATCTGATGAAATGCTTTTGTTTGCGTCGGAAGCGCAATACAAGGTAAATTCACCTGTTTCAAAATCCATTGTAAAATAAGTCTCTTCACCTAATTCGCCCTTATAAAGTTGTTGGTCTGCTTCTGCCGAAAAGCATATTGTAAAAAGCGGCGTTGCAAGAATTACAAGCGACAATATAGCCGATATTGCTTTTTTCATAAAATCCCTCCAAATAATTATACCAAGGTTGTTGTTGAATTAATTTTCCAATCATCTGTTATTACACATATTATTTGGTTGTAACGGCTTTTGCTTTGCTCCAGCCTGAATAGATTTTCAGTGGCTCGCCCTTAAAGGTAACCGTTTTATAGGTGCGGACGCGGACATAGTATTTCTTTTTGCTCTTAAGGTTTGTTATCTTTTTGGCGTAGTTTGTATTCTTTTTCAGAGTTATTGTTTTGGGATTTGTAAAATTACTTGATGTACTGTACTGAACCTGGTAGCCGTCGGTTTGCGTTTTTTGGGTTTTCCATATTACAGTAAAGCCTTTTTTGCGTGCATTGATTTTTGATATGCTCGTTCCCTTTGGCTTAATGGTAAAGTACATTGTTTTCTGCCCTGTATATTCGCCCTTAAGCTTTATGAAAACCTTATACTTGCCTACTGCCTTTCTGCCGCCATCCATTGTTACGGTGTAATCCGTTCCCTTTTTCAGCCTTCTGCCGTATTTATCCTTTACGGTTACAGTGGGCGTATGGCTCTTGCCGTCATAAGCTCTGCCTGTTTCCGACAATGTATAGGTCAGACTTTTGGCTGACACCTTTGAGGCAAAGTGGACCTTTGCTTTCAGCAATTCGTCGTTATCCTCTGCTATTTTAATATTTTTCCAGTCTGCATAATTTCCTGCATAATACACATTCTGCAGGCTATCGCAACGGTAAAAAGAATATCCGCCTATGGATTTTAAGGACTTAGGGAGTTTTACGGCTTTTACTCTGTTAAAATTCTCAAACAACGACGAATTTATTTTTGTTATTCCCTCGCTGACAATTATTTCGTCGGCAAAAGCATTGGCACATATTTGGGCTTCTTCGTTATCCTTATAAAGCGAAGCAAGAAAATTCAAAGAGTTACCTTTGCTGAAATCAAAGGTTTCACCCTTACCCTCAATTTTCATAATCCCTGTGTAATAATTCAACTGACAGGTTATATTGCTTCCGGCTTTTACACTTGTGCACAAATCACTTTGAAACAAACTAATATAGTAATCGTAGTTATCTGCTTTAAAAATTGCAATGTTATAATTCTTTTTTGCATTAATTATAGCTTCGTTGTTTTCATCAAGTTTTATTTTAGAAAACTCTTTTTCATTTCCGCCGTAATTTACTGTTTTCAGCGAGCTGCATCCGTCAAAAGCATTGCTGCAAATTCTTTTCAGGCTTTTTGGCAGAGTTATTGATTCAGCACACTTCAAATAGTTAAACAGCCTTTCGTTAATCATTGTAACACCTTCGGATATTACTATTGATTTAACAAAGTCCGGGTTTACATTGCCGTAATACAAATCGTTTTTCAAATCCTTATGTGCAGTAATCAGTCCGACACCGTTAACCGTAAGCAATCCTGTATCTTTGTTTATTTCATAATCGGCATACTGACCGCAAGAGCTTTTATATACATTTTCGCCTGCCGGCGTGTATAATCCCGATAATGCCATTGTTGCAATAATTGCCAACGACAGTATGATTGATACTGTTTTTTTCATAAAATCCCTCCTTGATTTTTATCTTCATAATATAAGTGTAGGTTTTATGAAAAAGGTGACAAAAAATTTATAATTTTTTTACATAATTAAGAGTGTATATATTTATATTGATTTTTGATATGGGGCTGTGATATAATTTTTATGTAAAAATTATATTGAAACGGGGTAAAATTATGGCAATTGAAAAACTTAAGTACTTTGTAAACAACGAGTTCAGGGACTCCAAAACAGATGTATGGTACGACCTGCATAATCCCTCAACAGGAGAGGTAACGGGTCAGGCACCCTGCTGCACCAATGATGAGGTGCTTGAGGCTATTGAAGCCGCAAAGGCTGCGTACCCTGCTTGGAGAGCTACTCCTGCAAGAAAGAGAACACAAATTCTCTTTAAGGTTAGAGAGCTTTTGCTTGAGCATATGGACGAGCTGACAATGCTTGTTTGCGAGGAAAACGGAAAAACCTGGTCAGAGGCTCAGGGCGATGTGGGCAAGGCTCAGGAGGGCACAGAGCTTGCGCTTCAGGCACCGTCGCTTATGATGGGTGAAAGCCTTATGGACGCATCAAGCGGCTTTGACACAGTAAAATACCGCGAGCCTATGGGTGTTTTTGCAGGTATCGTTCCTGTTAATTTCCCTGCAATGATTCCTTTCGGCTGGATGG
>CALYNN010000171.1 GCA_945221685.1 uncultured Clostridia bacterium
TCAGCCGTTTGCCTCATCAGCTTGTTGACGCTTTTCGTTCAACTCTTGAGGAGGCGACCTATGCCGATGTTATTCTTAATGTGTGCGACGCCTCCGATGAGCAGTGCCACAACCATATTGCAGTAACTAACGAAATTTTGGAATCTCTCTTTAAAAACGGTTGTGTTGATGTGCCTGTTATAAATGTTTTCAACAAGTGCGATATTGCCTGCGACGCTTCGTTGGAGGACTGTCACTATACGATTATAGGCTGTGACAGCTCTCGGAGCATTGAAGCCGTTAGAAACGAAAAATATCCCTCCTGTGTAAGAATAAGCGCTAAAACAGGTCAGGGTATTGACGACCTCTTGCACGCAATAGAAAAGGCACTGCCCCAAACGAGAAAAAGAGTAAGGCTTCTTATTCCCTTCAGTAACGGAGCCGTGGCGGCAAAAATCAGAAACGAGGGCGTTGTTGAAAGCGAAGAGTACACCGAAAACGGAATTCTTATGGAGGCAACCGCCGAAATTTCTTATTTAGATACAATTAAAGATTATATTATTGAGGTGTAAATCATAGAATTATTTAGGTGATTTTATGAAAATGCTTACATTAAAGCTTAAGCCGAAAATGATTTTCGGAATTATTCTTGCCCTAACGGGAATAGTTGTAATTGTGCTGAGCTTTACCTCAAACCATCTTGAAAACGGCAAAAGCAAAAGCGTCAGTGCTGTTGTCAGCGCCTCAACCGATAAGCAGCGCAGGGATTATCTTGAAAGCTTCGGCTGGGAAACTGCCGAAAAATATGAAAGCAAGGAGCTTACCATACCCGAAAGCTGGAATGAGGTTTACAACAGCTACAACGATTTGCAGAAAAATCAGGGCTTTGACCTTGCCGCCTATAAAGGCAAAAGGGTTGAGCTTTATACATATACCGTTACTAATTATGAAAATATCAGCGACGGAGTTGTTGCCGATATGCTGGTGTGCGACGGAGTGCTTATCGGCGGCGATATTTGCAATACCGCGGCAGACAGCGGATTTATAGTAGGCTTTGACGGAAAGCAGTAAAGCTGCATAACAGATACGGAGAAAATGGAAAGAATAGATAAAATTATTTCAAAGGCAAAAAATATTTCAAGAAGCGAGGCGTCATCCTTTGTTAAAAAAGGGCTTGTTGCGGTAGACGGAAAAACCGTAAAATCGCCTGCCCAAAAAGCAGAGCCAAGCCAAAGCGAAATATTATTTTGCGGTGAAAGGGTTATTTACAGCGAATTCATCTATATTATGATGAATAAGCCAAAGGGCGTAATTTCCGCCTCAGAGGGCAAAAACGAAAAAACGGTTATAGATATTTTGCCGCCGGAGCTTCGCAGAAGGAAGCTTTTTCCTGCCGGCAGGCTTGATAAGGATACAACGGGATTTATGCTTATTACCGACGACGGCGCCTTTGCTCACAGAATTTTAAGTCCTAAAAACCATATACCTAAAACATATATTGCCACTGTGGACAAGCCTGTAACAGAGCAGGTAATAAGAGCATTTGAGCAGGGCGTTTTGCTTAAGGACGAAAAATGCCTGCCTGCAAAAATACAAAAGGAAAACTCTGATTTTACAGTCGCAAGGGTTACTATTCATCAGGGAATGTATCACCAAATCAAAAGAATGTTTGCCGCCTTCGGCATTACGGTAACTGAGCTTGAACGCATAAAAATGGGCGGACTTGAGCTTGATTATTCTCTTGAAAAAGGTCAGTGCCGTTTGTTGAGCTCCAAGGAGATTGAGCTTATTGAAAACGGAAAATAACTATACTTATGATTTATTGATATAAAATTAACAATATATTGTGCATTTATGCAACAGTAACAAAAAATAAAAATTTTTTTGTTAAAATAGTTGCAAAATTGTTAAAAGCCTTGTATAATATTAACAAGTTAACGAGCTTGTTTTTGTGCAATATTTGCACGGGTTTTAATATTATAGAGAGGTGGATTTTATGCCTAACAGACTGTTTCAGGGAGTAATAAACCAAATGCGCGAAGCAATAGACCGCACCGTCGGCGTTGTTGACGAATCGGGTACGGTTATTGCCTGCAGTGATTTGGGAATTATCGGCGAGGTTCGCAAGGGCGTTGTTTCGGCAGGCGTTTTCAGCGGTACGCAAACCTGCGTTGACGACGCAACCTATACAACCTTTGATGTTCTTATAAGGCCGGAATACGCTGTTTTTGTTGACGGAACGGATGAGCTCAGCCGCAGATACAGCCAGCTTATTGCCGTTTCCCTTGACCAGATTAAGCAAAATAACGACGAAAAGTTTGACCGTTCAAACTTTGTAAAAAATGTTATTCTCGACAATATTCTTCCCGGCGATATATATATTAAGTCCCGCGAGCTTCATTTTAATAATGACGCTACAAGAGTAGTTTTTCTTATTAGAGCAACTCAGGAAACAGAGATTTCCGTTTTTGATATTATTCAGAATTTCTTCCCGGACAAAACAAAGGATTTTGTTATAAATGTTAACGAAAGCGATATTGCCCTTGTAAAAGAAGTAAGACCTAATGTTGACGGCAAGGACCTTGAAAAGCTTGCCCGTTCCATAAACGATACTCTTTTGTCGGAATTCTACTTTACCGCAACTATCGGCATAGGCACCTGCGTAACAGGCGTTAAGGAGCTTGCCCACTCGTTTAAGGAGGCTCAGGTTGCTCTTGAGGTCGGCAAGGTGTTCGATACCGAAAAAACCATAATAAGCTATGAAAACCTGGGTATCGCAAGACTTATTTATCAGCTTCCCACCACTCTTTGCGATATGTTTCTTAAAGAGGTTTTCAAAAAAGGCTCTATCGAATCTCTCGACCAGGAAACACTTTTTACCATTCAAAAGTTTTTTGAAAACAACCTTAATGTTTCCGAAACATCAAGAAAGCTTTTTGTTCACAGAAATACTCTCGTATATAGACTTGAAAAGATTAAAAAGCTTACCGGTCTTGACCTTCGCGAGTTTGACGACGCCATTGTATTTAAGGTAGCTCTTATGGTTAATAAGTACTTGGCTTCAAGCCCCGTAAAATACTAAAATACAAGCAAATGCAAAACGGTTTGGATTTTTTGTCCAAGCCGTTTTTGTTTATTTTTACAAAATAATTTCAGCTTGTTTACAAAGGCGTAACAGAAAAGTCTTGATTTTATATATAAGTTGTTATATTATAAGTATAGTTATGAGTGAAAATGCGTGTGCACGAAGCAAGCATTTGTGCAGCTATCGCAAAATCTATAACAGTCAGAGGTAAAAATTGTGATTGAATTCAGAAATGTAACAAAGGTCTATGACAGCAATAATACAAAGGCCCTTTCAAATGTTAATATTAAGATTGAGGACTGCGAGTTTGTATTTATTGTTGGAGCAGCAGGCGCAGGAAACAGCCCATTCCTTAAG
>CALYNN010000172.1 GCA_945221685.1 uncultured Clostridia bacterium
AATGGCGTTAGCGTCGGTTGAAGCGGCGTTTTTGCTTTTCAGCTTCTGCAATACCGAAATAAGATACATTTCCCTAAACATGTCAAGGGCGTTGTTTGAGCTGGGACCGTCTGTACCTACCGCAAGATTAATTTTTTTGTCAAGCATTTTTTCAACCGGCGCAACACCCGAGGCAAGCTTTGCATTTGACGCGGCGTTAATAACGGCATAAATATTATGTTTTTTGTATATTTTTAAATCCTTGTCGTCAACCCAAACGCTGTGAAATGCACCGCCTCCGTGTTCAAACAGTCCGAGACCTTCAAAAAGCTCGGTAGGCGTTTTGTTATATGTGTTAATGCACGCGGCAGTTTCACTCATGGTTTCGCTGGAGTGCATAAATACGGGAGCACCGTATTTTTCGGAAAGCTTCGCAATGCCCTTCATAATTGATTTGTCTGTTGTGTATTCGGCATGAAAGCCGAGACGGTATGAAATAAGCTCGTTGAAGCTATTGTATGTGTTGTAGTATTCCTCCAAAAGCTCAACGGACTCCTGAAAATTGTTTACTGCTCCGCACATTACGGTGCGAAATCCTGCTTCAACGCTTGCTCTTGCCATATTTTCGGGAAAGAAATACATATCAAAGCAGGCAGAAATGCCGCTTGTAAGGTATTCCAAAAATGCAATCCTTGAAAGCTTTTCTATATCATCTCCGCAAAGTCTTGCCTCCATAGGAAATATCTTGTCGTTCAGCCATTTGTCAAGGGGCAAATCGTCGCTGAAGCTTCGGGCAAAGGTCATTGCCGAATGGGTGTGGGCGTTTTTAAAGGAGGGCATAAGCAAATTTCCTTTAAGGTCTATTTCTCTCTCAAAGGAAAAATTTTTACTGTCCTCACGGCTTTCACCGCAGTAGTAAATTGTACTGCCGTCAATCCACACCTCATAGCCTTCAAATATTTCAAACTCATTTTCTCTGCTGTCGTCAAGAGTCAGCACTCTGCCGTTGTAAAATCTTATCATTTCAAAAGCTCCTTAAGTGATTTGCTGAATGGGGGATAGGCAATTCCCTTGTCTGTAATAATCGCCGTTATAAGAGAATTATCTGTAACATCAAAGGCAGGATTAAGGCACTTGGTTTCCTTAAGCGCTGTGGGCTTTTCAAAATAAAGCTCCTTGATTTCCTGTGCCTCTCTTTCCTCAATAGTTATTTCACTGCCGCTTTTGCAGTTAAAATCAACTGTTGAATACGGTCCCAAAACATAAAAGGGAATACCGTAATATTTTGCAAGCACCGCAACGGAGCTTGTGCCGATTTTGTTAGCCGTATCACCGTTAGCCGCAACTCTGTCGCACCCGACAAGCACAGCATTTATTAATCCCTTGCTCATGGCGTAGCCTGCCATATTGTCGCAAATCAGCGTAACATCAACTCCTGCTCTTTCAAGCTCATAGGAGGTAAGACGGGCGCCTTGCAGAAGGGGCCTTGTTTCATCGCAGTAGGCTTTAAAATTATATCCCTTTTCCTTTCCGAGAATAATAGGTCCCAAGCCGGTACCGTATCTGCTTGCGGCAAGCTCTCCGGCGTTGCAGTGGGTAAGTATTCCGTCGCCGTCCTTAAGCAGAGATAGGCCGTATTCGCTAATTTTGCGGCACATTTCAATGTCCTCGTTTCTGATTGCCTCTGCTTCATCAATAAGGCTTCTGCCGTTTTCATAGGCGTCAACAATTCTGCCTGTTGCCCAGCTTAAATTAACGGCGGTGGAACGGGAAGAGTTAAGATAATCGCGAAGCTCGTATATATCTGTATCCCTTGAAAAAATTGCTGTTGCATATGCTGCAAATACTCCGATTGCAGGGGCGCCCCTTACCGCAAGGGTTTTAATGGCGTCGTAAGCCTGCTCCTTGGTTTTTATCTCAATCCATTTTTCCTCGTTGGGCAAAAGTCGTTGGTCAAGTATCTTAAGCGTGTTGCTGTCAAAATGCAGATTTTCCATCAGAAATTACCTATTGCCTCTCTTACAAGCTTTTTAAACAAAGGAGCAACCCTGTTTGCAGTTTCCTCCACTTCCTCACTTGTTATAGGAGTTTTTGAAATTCCGCAGGCAAGGTTTGATATAACGCTTATTGCACATACCTCAAAGCCGCAGTGGCGCGCCGCCTGAGCCTCTATTGCCGTGCTCATTCCTACGGCGTCTGCGCCGATAAGCTTTGCCATTCTTATTTCTGCAGGCGTTTCAAAATTCGGTCCGTGAAGCTGAAGATATACTCCGTGCTTAATTTCAATATTACATTTGTCCGCCGCCTTGCAAATTGCCGAGGTCAGCCTCTTTGAGTAAACCTCACTCATGTCGGGAAAGCGCACTCCCAACGACTCGTCGTTTTCTCCTGTAAGGGCAGACGGAACAAAGCAGCTTATGTGGTCCTCAAGCACCATAAAATCACCTATTTTCAAATGCTCGCCTATTCCTCCTGCGGCGTTGGTAAGCATTAGCTTTTCGGCTCCCATAAGCCTTGCAAGGCGTATGGGATTAACAACCTGCTTCGGCGAATACCCCTCGTAAAGATGAACCCTGCCCTGCATAATTACTGTCTTTTTGCCCTGAATTTCCGCAAAAATATATCTGCCCCTGTGAGTAGGTGCGGTAGAAACGGGAAATTCGGGAATATCACAGTATGGTATAACACATTCCTGCCTTACCTCCTGTGCAAAATCACCTAAGCCGCTTCCGAGAACCAAAGCAATCTCCGGCTCAAAATCGGTAATTTTTCTAATATAGTCAAGCTGTTTCTTAAGCATATAATCCACCTCAATGCTATTATAATATTTTTTGGACGGTAAATCAATAAAATTGCTATTGCATTATTGAAATTATTTTGTTATTATAATTAAGTGATATTATCTTTTGGAGGAAAGCTAATGAAAAAGATTATTTCGGTGCTTTTGTGTCTTGCAATGCTTACCTGCTGCGTTTTTGCCGCCGCAGGCTGTTCAAAGCAGGAGGAGATAAAAAGCGATATTGTACTTATTACAAACGGGGGCACGATTAAAGACGGCGGCTATAACCAAAGCGCTTGGGAGGGCATTACCTCCTTTGCCGATGAAAACGCCATGTCGTACAATTACTATCAGCCTGTTCTTGACAACGATACGCTGACAGTTGAGAATGTTGAAAAATATGTTGAGCTTGCGGCGAAGGACGGCGCACAGTATATTGTATTTCCCGGGGAGGAATTTGCTGTAAGTGCATATGAGCTTGCAAATTCTTATCCTGACATTAAATTTATACTCATCGGTGCAACTCCTCATTCTGCAGACGATGATGCCGACAGATTTATCAGCAATGTAATGAGCGTTACCTTTGCCTCTGTGCAGTCGGGCTTCCTGGCAGGCTATCTTGCAGTTATGAACGGT
>CALYNN010000173.1 GCA_945221685.1 uncultured Clostridia bacterium
GGTATTGCAGAAGCTGAAAAGCAAAAACGCCGCTTCAACCGACGCTAACGCCATTCTTAAGGCGGCAACTGTCGGCTCGGCACGGTGTATGGGACTTGACGACTGCGACTGCATTAGGGAGGGAAAGAAAGCCGACTTAACGGTTATTGACCTGAAAAAGCCTAATATGCAGCCTATATTGAACATAACAAAAAATCTTGTTTACAGCGGCTCTAAGGACAATGTTAAGCTGACTATGGTTAACGGAAAAATTCTTTACGAAAACGGAGAATTTATCGGAATTGATACTGAAAAAATTTACCGCGAGGCAGAGCTTTCGGTAAAAAGAATAATTGATTAAGCTTATAGACCGTCTATCTTGTGTAGGCGGTTTTATTCTTAAATGATTTCAAAAGTTTTACAAAAAGATATATCTATTGTATGGATACAAAAAATATGGTATATTATCATTTATAAATATACAGAGGTGATTTTTATGGAGATTTTATGGGTTATACTCGCCTTGCTTGCGGCGTTTATTGTAATTACGCTGATAAGAGCCGCCTTTTTTAAGGTTGACAGGGTTAAGGGAGAGACTTTTGAGGAGGAGCTTGTTCACTCCGAAAGAGTACAGGAAAAGCTTACAAAAGCAATTCAAATTAAAACAATATCTCACGAAAACGACAACGAAACCGATTGGGGAGAATTTCAAAAATTTCATGACTTTTTAAGAGAATCCTTCCCACTCGTTCACGAAAATCTAACGGTCGAGGATGTTTCAAAGGCAAGCCTTCTCTTTTACTGGAAGGGTACCGACGAGAAATTAGATCCTATTGCATTTCTTGCACACCAGGATGTTGTGCCGGTGGCAAGGGGCACCGAGGATGATTGGGAGCATCCTGCATTTGAAGGCTTTAACGACGGCGAATTCATTTGGGGCAGAGGTGCACTTGATATGAAAAACCATCTTATTTGCCTAATGGAAAGCGTTGAAACTCTTTTAGAAGAGGGCTATCAGCCGAAAAGAAGCGTTTATCTTTGCTTTGGTCACAATGAGGAAATTGTTGCAGGTCACGACAACGGCGCCCACGAGCTTGCGGCGCTTCTTGAAAAAAGAGGCGTTCACCTTGACAGCGTTCTTGACGAGGGTGGCGCAATGCTTCCTGCAACAGTTAAGGGAATTCTCGACGCTAACCTAACAGGTATCGGCGTTGCCGAAAAGGGCTATGCTGATTTCAGGGTTACGGTTAAGGCAAAGGGCGGTCACTCCTCTCAGCCGCCGAAGCACACTGCTTTAGGAAAGCTTTCAAAAAAGGTTATTAACCTTGAAAATCATCAGTTCAAAGCAAAGATAATGCCCTTTGTATTTAATCTCTTTACGGACATAGGCAAAAGAACCTCGTATTTAGGCAGGGTTGTTTTTTGTAATCTGCATATTTTGAAGCCGTTGCTTCTTAGGGTTATGACAAAAATACCTCCTGCGGCATCCCTTGTAAGAACAACCACCGCAGTAACAATGGCAAACGGCTCGCCTGCGGCAAATGTGCTTCCGCAAAACGCAAGCGTAACAATTAATTTCAGAATTATGCCCGGTGAAAGCATTGAAGATGTTAGACGCCATATTGAAAAATATATGGGCGGCGATGATGTTGAAATAGAATTTATAAAGGGCAAGGAGCCCAGCCTTATTTCACCTACCGACACAAGAGCATTTGACACCTTAAGGCGACTTTCCGTTTCGCTTGATGAGAAAAACATTGTTGCGCCGTATCTTGTTATGGGCGGCACAGACGCTTATAACTATGAAAATGTTTGCAGTAACATTTACCGCTTTGCACCCTTTACGGTTGACACGGCTTTACTGCTTACCACCCACTCAACAAACGAGCGTATTCCCGTTGAACAGCTTACTCAGGGTGTAACCTTCTTCAAGCGTTACATAAGAATAATGACCGGAGAATAAATTATGGATTTTAAAGAAAGCACAATAATGTATGCAATGGGTATTGCGGTTGTAATATTCGTAATTGCCCAATCCCTGTTTTTTATGGTTAAGTCTTGGAAAAGAGCAAAGGAAATAGGTATTGAAAGCGCAAAGCTTAGGCAAACCGTTATTTCAAGCGTGCTGTTTTCCATTGCACCTGCAATTTCAATTCTTGCCACCGTTCTTGCACTCGCCTCTGCGCTGGGAATAGTTCTTCCGTGGATAAGGCTTTCGGTTATAGGAAACCTTGCATACGAAACGGTTGCCGCCGAAAATGCCCTTGATGTTTTAGGCTCCTCCATTTCTACAGAGGTTACTGACCAAAAGGATTTTTCCACTGTTGCATGGACTATGACAATAGGCTCCTGCTTTCCGCTGGTTCTTTTGCCGATAATATGCCGCAAGGTTCACTCAATAATGGGCAAGGCAGTAAAGAAAAGCAAGGGTGCAGGCGCACTTGGAGATATACTCGGTGCCGCCGCATTTATCGGAATTATTGCCGCGTTTATTTCAAGATGTATTGCAGGCAAGCCAAGCGACGGTCCTGCGGCAGGCTTTATGTCCGTTTCCGTTTTGCTTTCGGCAATGATTTTTACTATTGCTCTTGATTACCTTTGCAGAAAAAAGCAGCTTAAAAAGCTTGAGCCCTTTGTGCTTCCTCTTGCAATGTTCGGAGCTATGGGCATTGCAGTATTATTTACACAGGTTCTGCCCGCTGAAATTGTGCAGTTCACCTGGAGATAGGAGGGAAGAAAAATGAAGAAAGAAAGGGCTTATTCAGACAAGGTACATACCTGGGGCAGTATTTGGTCGATTACTGCCATAGCGGTTTTATTTTCCGTGCCGCTGATTTTCTCTCTGTACTATGACGCTTTTCCGCAGTTTAGGGTGCTTTGGAAGGCGTTGCTTTCGGTTATTCCGATTTATTGGAGCACGGCTATAATTGAAGTAATTACATACACTCCTATGCTTGGCGCAGGAGGAACATATCTTTCCTTTGTTACGGGTAATATTACAAATCTTAAGCTTCCCTGTGCGCTGAACGCAATGGACAGAGCAAAGGTTAAAGCCACCGAGGAGGAGGGCGAGCTGATTTCAACAATAGCCATCGGTGCGTCCTCTATTACAACAACGATTGTTATTGCAGCAGGCGTTTTGCTTTTTGCACCGTTTCTGCCGAAAATCACCGCAGCGGACTCACCTATAAAGCCTGCCTTTGATTATGTTATTCCTGCGCTTTTCGGTGCTTTGGGTGCTTCCTATTTTTCAAAGTATTGGAGGCTTTCTATCTTTCCTATAGTTGCAGGTGTTGTTGTTTACTGCTTTGCACCGTCATTTGCAGTGGGAACACTGATTTTTATTACAATTGTTGTTAGCATAATCTCTGCACTTATTATGTATAAGCTTAA
>CALYNN010000174.1 GCA_945221685.1 uncultured Clostridia bacterium
TCTTCTTCAACGGCGGCGTTGAGGCAGTAAACAAGGGCGAGGACAGAATTCTTAACCCCTCTCCTAAGGTTGCTACCTACGACCTTAAGCCTGAAATGAGCGCCTACGAGGTATCGGAAAAGCTTGATGAAGCAGTGCTTTCGGGCAAATACGATGTTGTTATTGTTAACTTTGCAAACTGCGATATGGTTGGTCACACAGGCATTTTTGATGCGGCAGTTGCGGCGGTTGAGGCTGTTGACAAGTGCGTTGGCTCTCTTTACGAGGCAGTTAAAAAGATTGGCGGCTAACTGTTTATTACGGCCGACCACGGCAATGCAGATATGATGAAGGAGCCTGACGGCTCACCCTTTACTGCCCATACTACTAACCCTGTTCCGTTTATTGCGGCTAACTGCGGCGAGGGCACACAGCTTCGTGACGGCGGCAGACTTTGCGACATTGCGCCCACAATGCTTAAGGTTCTCGGTCTTGCGCAGCCTGAGGAAATGACCGGCAAGTCATTAATTAAATAAATCAAACTGCAAAGTAAAAGCAGTATCTGTTATCAAGGCAGATACTGCTTTTTTTATTTATTCTTCTATTTATTTTTTATTATTTATTGGTGATTTTTGCAATATATGAATAATCCTTTGCGTTTATATATCCGTCTGCAACTGCATCAACATACGGGTCAAAGGCGGTTTCGCCCTCCTTTGAATTTACGATTGAAATAAAGCTTACGGTATAGCTTTCGGCGCAGTTTGGACATTTAACCGTTACTGTATCGCCGTCATCGCCCAAGGATACAGCCTCAAAGGCGTGGCTGTCCTTCCAAATAGGATAAACGCTTAAATCACTGCTTACGGCAGTAATATCGTCGCTCCAACGGTCAAAAGCCTTGCACAAAGGAATATCTGTAGCCTCAGGAGCCGATGCCGCTTCGCCTGCATTTACAAACGCTCTGCCAAGAGAATCGGTCATACTGCTGTCGGTATAGAAATCAACCTGATAAAAGCTACGCTCAACGGTAATCTTAACTGTCATATTTTCTGCTCCGTCAAACATAGGATAGCACCAATATTCGATACCGTCTGCCATATTGTTAACATCAAAAACAGTGAACTGATTAAACTCAAAGCCTGAGCCATCCTCATACTTATCAAGGGAGCAACCCCTGTAATTATCACCGTTAAGACCGTGATTAGTAAAAGGAATTGCAATTTCACTTCCCCTAACCTCTGCTTCAAGAGTAAGCGTTTGGCCGCCGATCATATAATCGGTAGCCTCTGTTAACGCCGTTTGACTTAAATCAAGAGAGGTCAGATGGTTTTTTGAGCAGTTAAAGTCTGTTAACGCCGTAAGGTAAGACATATCAATAGAAGAAAGGTCATTTTGGTCGCATCTGAAATCGGTAACCCTTGCAATTCTTGAGGTATCTATTGAGGTCAAGCTGTTTGCATAGCAGTGAAGCATTGTAATATTGCTGTCTGCCGGCAGGGTTATGCTTTCAAGCTTATTATCGGAGCAGTTAAGGGTAACAAGATTTGTATTGCTGCTTAAATCCAGCGAGGTCAGCCTATTACCCTGACAGCTAAGCGCCGTAAGACCTGTTAATGCGGAAACATCAAGGCTTTCAAGTCCTATGCCGCCGCACCTTAAGTTCTTGGCATTGGTAAAATATTCAATGCCCTTAAGGTCCTTTATGGTTTGTGTGCTTGTATCAATCATACCGGCAACGGGAATAAAGCTATCACTTCGTTCGTCGGCATCAAGTACATTATTTCCGTCGGTATCATAATATTCTTTAACAACCTGCCTAAAGGTTTCATCGGGAAAATTTTGTGCGTTAATTTCAACAGTGTCGTTACCGAAGGCAACAGTACCTGCCGACAGCAAGCCGACGGCAAGGACTAAAGCCATAAGAAGCGAAATCAGTTTTTTTGATGACTTATTCATAAAAATACCTCCTACGCTTTTGTTATTGTAACGGAAATATTCTTTGAAACCGAGGTTCCGTCTGCGTTAGTTACGGTAACAGTTATTGTTGTTGTATTTGATGAACGAAGTTTTCCTACTGTAGTAAGAGAAATTACGCCGCTTTCATTAATATCAACAAAGGTGTTTGCCGATGATGTATAGGTAACACCTGTAATTGCATTGGCATTTGACGGAGTGGCGATATAGCCTATTGTAATACCGCCGAAGTTTGTATATGAACCTCCGCAGGATGCTACATATGAGCCGTTTACCTCTGTTCCGTTTGCAGTAACCGCAATATCTGTTACGGGGATTACCTCCTCAATAACATCTAAAGCATATGTTCTTGAATAGGTTCTGCCGTAGGTATCAACGGCTGAAAGGGTTACGCCTAAGCTTCCCTTATCGGCAGTCTTGGTAATAGTAATTACATTGCCGTCAATCGTTGCGGTAACGCCCTGCTCATTAGAGGTTGAAATGTCGGTTGAGGTAACCATTGCATTTTCGTTAATAACCATTGTAAGCTGGGTTTGCTTAGTATCGGCTGATACCTGAATAAACTGACTCGGCTGCAGGGTAGCTTCGCCCTGAACCAAATTCAGCTCGGGAACAATAAATTCATTGCCCTCAAGATTTGCCATTGCTTCGGTAAGAGCGCCGCAGGCGGTATCAATATCCTCCTGGGAGGCGTCTATATTTGCATAAACCGTCTGTGCGTTTTCATAAGCGGTCTTAAACGCCATACCATAGTCATACGCGTAATCGGTATATTTTAATGCCGAAGCCTCGTTAATTGCCGCTTCAAGCGCCGTATTATCCCAAGTGGTGTAAGCAATTATTGTTGCGGTATAGCCGCCGTCAAGAGTTGTTGCGGTAATATTTGCCTTACCCTGTGAAACAAAGGTTACAACTCCGTTACTGTCAACTGTTGCAATTTCCTCATTATCGCTTACATAGCTGCACTGCTTAACATACGACGAGTTAAGGCTTGTGTTTCCGGAATTTGTAACAACAGGTGAAAGTTTTACGGTTTTTGACGGAGCCCCGTGAACCATTTCGTCTGCAAAGCTTACTCCTGTTACTCCGAAGCGGGCAAAGGTAACATAAGCCTGACCCGAACAGGTTTTATTAAATGCGTTGGTAACCGTGCAGGTAACCAGTGTTACTCCTGCCGTAGCAGATTTATTTGTTAAATAACCGTCCTGATCAATAGTTATATTTTTGTTGGAGGAGGTCCATTCAATGCTTGTATATACTGCGGTTGGGTCGTTAAATATCGGACCAAGCTGACCAATTTTGCTTGCTATGCTTGTTGCTGAATATCTTATGTAGCCTGCCTTATCGCTTG
>CALYNN010000175.1 GCA_945221685.1 uncultured Clostridia bacterium
CCGTCGACCTCCAGCGTGACAGGCTGGCGTTCTAACCAGCTGAACTACCGGGCCATGTGGTGGGAACAACAGGGCTCGAACCTGTGACCCTCTGCTTGTAAGGCAGATGCTCTCCCAGCTGAGCTATGCTCCCACGTTGCCATATCGCCACTCTCGCGACGAGTTATATAATACAATAACAAGTAATAAAAGTCAATACTTTTTTTTAACTTTTTAAAATTTTTTCCATTACAAAAGTACGCAAAAATATTATAAACTATGCAAGAAGATTTTTAATATCCTTTGGAGTAAAAATATATTTCTTATCGCAAAAATGACAGTTAACCTCTGTGTCCTCTCCCGAATCAATCATTTCCTGCAAGGCCTCTCTGCCGGATGAAAGAAGCGCCTGCTCCACTCTTTCCTTAGAGCAGTTGCACTTATAGAACGCTTCGCTTTCATCAAGCTTTTCAATTGCTATATTTTTCATTGCTCTTTTTGCAATATCGTCGGGAGTCATGCCGTTTGAAAGCATAACGGTAACGGCCTCTATATCCTGCATAGAATACTCAATTTTATCTATTATTTCATCGGGACATCCGGGCAAAAGCTGAATAATAAATCCTCCTGCCGCGGCAACAGATAAGTCGGGATTTACCAAAACGCCCAAGGCACAAACAGAAGGCGTTTGCTCGGAAACAGCAAAGTAATTTGTAATATCCTCTGCTATTTCACCGCTGACAATTTGAGTTTGGCCGACATACGGCTCCTTTAATCCAATATCCTTCATAACATAAAGATAGCCGTTTGTGCCGACGGTTCCCTTAACATCAAGCTTTCCCTTATCGTTAAGGGGAATTTCAACAATAGGATTTTGAACATAGCCTCGAGCATTACCGCTGCTGTCTGCAACTGCAATTACAGAGCCTGCAGGTCCGCCTCCGTTAATTCTTAATGTAATGGAGTCATCCTTGCCCTTAAGCATATCGCCCATCATTGAAGCGGCGGTAAGAAGCCTGCCTAAAGCCGCAGTATTGACGGCAGAGGTTTTGTGAATTCTTTCAGCTCTGCTGACAATATCGGTAGTATCTGCGGCAATAACAAACGCACTGCCGTCCTCTGTTATATATCTAACTATTTTGCCCATATTTTACTTCCTTTTACATACATAATAGATTCTCTCACTGTTGCTTTCGGGTGGATTTAAGGTAAGCTCGTCATATACACCTATAACCTGAAAGCCACATAGCTCAAGTAATTTCTCAAGCTCCTTGCTGTCATACACATATTCGGTAAAGCTTTCGGAAAATCTGTCGTAGCTTTTACCGTTGAAAACAAAAAAATCAAGAAAAATGTTTACGGAATTATCCTCGTTTAGCTCATTATCCCAGCTTAAAAAGAAATCATCCTCATCAAATACAAAGGTATTATTCCCTAAAATATTTTTATGCTTATATTCGGTATTAACATCAAAAACGAAAATTCCACCTTTTTCTAAAGCCTGTGCAACGCATAAAAAGCATTTTTTAATACTTTCAATACTGTCTAAATGATTGATACTGTCAAGAGAGCAAATGCAAAAGCCGCAGGAATACGGAAGCTTAAAATCTGTAATATCGCCCTTAATAAAAACTGCGTTATTTATTTCCTTTGCGCACGCCTCGTTAAGCATTTCTTCGGAAATATCAATTCCTGTAACACTGTATCCCATATCCGAAAAAAATTTGCTTAAGCTACCTGTTCCGCAGGCTAAATCAAGTACTGCATTTGACTCTGATTCAGCCTGAGAAAAAAAGTTAGAAATGTACTCACTTCTAACTTTGTAGTCAACATTTTCAGTTAATCGGTCATAAAAAGAGGCAAAGGTTTTATAGCTGCTCATTTTCTTCGTCTTTCTCTTTAATTCTGTTAAATATTTTATCGTAGCCGTCACAGCCGTACTGCAGTGAACGGTTTACACGGCTGATTGTTGCAGTCGAAGCGCCTGTTGCGTTTACAATATCGGTATATACCGACTTTTCGGAAAGCATTTTAGCAACAACAAGTCTTTGGCTAATTGTCTTTAATTCCTGAACTGTGCAAAGGTCCTCAAAAAAATCATAGCATTCCTCAGGAGTTTCAAGAGCTAACACTGCCTTGAATAAGAAATCTAAATTATCGTCTTGAATTTTTCTGCTCATAATAATACCCTCTTGATTATCTTTTTCGTGCATTGCTATTGTAACACATTAAATTGCGAAAGTAAAGAAAAATCCCTGAAATAATTCAGGGATTAAATAATATTATTCTTCAATAAGCTTATCATAAAAATCGAAGCAATCAAAGGTAGCAAAATAATCCTTTGGAGTTTCGGCGCGTCTAATCATTTCAAAGTCGCCATCCTCCTTAAGAAGAATCTCTGCGCTTTTAAGCTTGCCGTTATAATTATATCCCATTGAAAAGCCGTTGGCACCTGCATCGTGAATAAACAGGTAGTCACCCATTTCTATCCTTGGAAGCATTCTGTCTATTGCGAACTTGTCGCAGTTTTCGCAAAGAGAGCCTGTTACATCATACTTAAAATCACAGGGCATATTTTCCTTGCCGAGAACGGTAATATGGTGATATGCACCGTATATAGCAGGACGCATTAAATTAACTGCACAAGCGTCAACACCGATATACTCCTTGTGAGTGTGCTTTTCGTTAATAGCCTTTGTTACAAGACCTCCGTAGGGACCCATCATATATCTGCCCAGCTCTGTATAAATTGCCACATCATCCATACCGGCAGGAGTAAGAATTTCCTCGTATGCCTTGCGAACACCCTCACCGATAACAAAAATATCGTTTGGCTCCTGGTCAGGCTTGTACGGAATTCCTATGCCGCCTGAAAGATTGATAAATGAAATATGAACGCCAAGCTCATTCTTAAGAGAAACTGCAAGCTCAAACAAAAGCTTTGCAAGCATCGGATAATATTCGTTTGTTACGGTATTTGAGCAAAGGAATGAATGAATACCGAATTCCTCTACGCCCTTCTCCTTCATAATTTTGAAGGCTTCAAAAATCTGCTCGGTGGTCATACCGTATTTTGCATCGCCCGGATTATCCATAATATCGTTGGAAATTTTGAAAACTCCTCCGGGATTATATCGAAAACTCATTTTTTTCGGAAGTCTTCCGCAAGCCCTTTCGACTGCTTCAATATGGGTAATATCGTCAAGATTAATTATGCCGCCCAAATCGTTGCAATACTTAAATTCATCAATAGGAGTGTCGTTAGATGAGAACATAATATCTGTCTCTTATACACATCTGACGCTGCCGACGATCTTACGCGTG
>CALYNN010000176.1 GCA_945221685.1 uncultured Clostridia bacterium
TACGAGAGCATGCCTAGTCTCGTGGGCTCGGAGATGTGTATAAGAGACAGGACAGGCTTAATAAGGCTATTGAAAACGGCGCAGATTTCATCACCTACGACGGCGGCTCAGGTGCAGGAAAATATGCCGCGGCTATGTTCTTCCTTATCTCGATTCCGCCGGCAATCGGTATGCTTCTTTCTGCTTTGCCTACTCTTAAGTATGCCCTTACAGATAAAGAGCACTATAGAATTCTCGGCGAGCTTGTTGAAAAGAGAAAGGCGAGCGGCGATAATTCCGAAGTAGCGTAAGTATAATACTTGTTTATTTTAAGGTCTGCCTTGCTGAAAGGGCAGACCTTTTTTATATTAATCTATTGACAAAGGTATCACCTTGTTATACAATGTATATACATAGTATAACAAGGCTTATTTTTTTGGAGGTAAAAATATGCGATACAGTAGAGAATTACTTAAGGGCAGTACGCCGATTTTGGTTATGAGCGTGCTTAAGGGTCAGGATTTGTACGGCTACCGTATTATACGCGAGCTTGAGATTCGCTCCGAAAATGTTTTTGAAATGAGCGAGGGAACCCTCTATCCTATCTTACACGCGCTTGAAAAGGAAAAGCTTCTTTCTTCATATTGGGAGGAGGTTGACGGCAGACGCCGTAAATACTACCACCTTACCGACAAAGGAGTAAAGCAGTTTGAGGAAAAGAAGGAGGAGTTCCTTTCATACTCAAAAAATGTTGCAAAGGTGCTGAGCTTCGCATGAATTCAAAGGAATATGTTAAAACCGTTTTAAGCCATATAAAAGATAAGTCCTACCTTGCCATTATTGAGCAGGAGCTTAACGGTCATATTGAGGACAGATGCGGGTATTACAAGGATTGCGGCTACGATGAAGAAACTGCGCTTAATATGGCAATGGAGCATATCGGCAATCCTGACGATGTGGGCGAGCAGATGAACAGGCTTCATGATGATAAAAGGCTTACAACTATTTCCGTTGTTTTCAAATGCCTTGAAATTATTGCGTGGGGAGTATTTGCCTTTGCGGCAGACAGCATACTTTCTGTTTCCTATTCTCTTTCGTTTACAGGCTACGCTGTAAGGGCAAACAGTACAATAGCTCTTCTGTTCTTTTTACTGCTTTTTTCAAATTGCGCCGAATTCTGTGTAGCGGTAAAAACACGAAAAAGTCAGCTAATGCAATCTATTGCCTATTTGGGCTTTTTCATTCCTCTTATGACCATAGTTAATATGCCTGATTTGCTTAGGTCTTTAAGCATTGACCTTGAGTGCTTAAAGGGACTAAATGTAAGGGAAATGATTTATGATGCTGACGCATCTACTCAGCTTATGCTATTGTTTATGCTTATCGTTTTTGGCATTATGCTGTTAACCTCTGCAGTTTCAATGTGTATCTATTCTGAATTTAAAGCCTTTGAAAAAGGCAAGGCAAAAACGGAAATAATCTATAAGGGTGAAAAATATAAATATTTTTTGATTGGGGCTTGTGTGCTGTCGTTAGCTTATATAGTTGCCTCCTTTGGAGCAGTAATAAATATTTTCGGTAAATAATTATGGATTTGATTAATAATACAATAGAATTTTTTAAATATGCGCCTGTATCTTTTATAGCTGTAAATATAATACTTTTTATTTTAGGTAGGTCCTTGCTTGTCTTTGTTACATACAAAGCAGTTAAAGGAAAGGAGCTTGGCGAATACGGCGGATATGTAGGCGCCGTGGCACTTTTCGGTGTGGTTGGCTATGTTGTTTTTGCTTTGATGACAAGGCCTGCAAAAAGCAGTAAAAGCCGTCTGCTTTTAATAGCGTTGTGGGTGGCGGTATTATCGGTTGTTGCCAACTGCCTTGTTTTCAGCCTTGGCACATTTCCAAATACAAAAACCGCGCAGCTAACGGAATATTACGGCTTTAATTCTCAGGTAGGCATTTACGAAAAGGAAAACGGCGAAAAAATCCGCTATAATAACGACGGCGGAGCCTTTACCCTTAATAATATGGACGGATATTACTGCCGCGGAAAAAACGGCGAAAGATACAAATATGACGAATTAATAAGCAACCCATATAATGTTGATGAAGCATATATTAAGCCTTTAATTGATTCAAAGGGTTTTGCATTGGGTATTAATGACAGTCGGCTTTTGTATATACATTTAGGAAATGATTTAATGGTGTATGCTGACTCTGACGGAGCCTTGTATTATTCTCCCGAAAATTGCTATTACGATGAGCAGGGCAAGCTACTTTTCAACAGTGAAACACTTAATAAGGTAGATTACCATTCTGCAATAGGATACCTTAAGAAAACCAATATCAATTATCGCTTTGCTGAATTTAACGAAAAGGGAATATGCGTTTTTTACGATAAGCTCGGCAAGGAGTATAATGCCGTTGATATAATGAACGGAGGGTGTGTACCGTATTACGACAGAGAGGGAAAGGTCTATAAATATGAATGTGACGAAGAAGGCGATGGAGTTTATGTCAGCAAGGCAAAAACCATAAAAAGCGCAGTAATAGATAAAGACGGCTTTATTACAGAAATGACCGATGATATGAGCCTGTATATTCCCAATGGATTTTTAGCCGATACACCCATTCAGCTTTATTATGACGGCGAAGGAAATATTTATTACGAAGCTTATGACTGTGCTTGGAATAAAAACGGCGAGCTGATGCTGGACAGTAATATATCAAAAATTACAATAGAGCAAATAATGGAGGATGAAAAGAAATCCGGTGAGATTTACGAAACTACTGTAACAGACAATCAATAAAAGAAAGCCCTGAACACTATTTAAAGTGCTCAGGGCGTTTTTAATGCTGTTAATTTTTATTTCTTATTCTTCAATTCCTTTGGCAACGCGAGCCTCCTCAAGCTCCTTCTGTGCCTTTTCCTTTGTCTTTCCCGTATAGTCGTTAAAGAACATAGGAATTATTGTAAGCAGGAAGCCTGCGGCAGGAATAAGAGTTACAAGAGCAAGGAGCATTTTCTGGGTTTCAACAGACTGCTCAAAGAATATCTGTCTGCCTGCAATGTCAACCAAGGATTTGTCAACTGCCTTGAAGTCGCTCTGTCCGAGGATTTGACCGAAAACAAATGTTGCAATAGCGGCGTTAACCTTAGAAAGAAATGTCTGGAACGAGAAGCAAACACCCTCGTGTCTTTCACCGGTTTTCCATTCAAGGTAATCAACAGAGTC
>CALYNN010000177.1 GCA_945221685.1 uncultured Clostridia bacterium
AGCAAACACCCTCGTGTCTTTCACCGGTTTTCCATTCAAGGTAATCAACAGAGTCGGCAATAAGCGCGTAGGTAATTACATTGTAAATTCCAAGGGGAAGACCCATTAAGAAAAGGAATACCCAAAGAATATAAATGTTTACCTTTGTTACATCCTGTGCCAATACAACATAGCAAAGCGCATGAACAACAAGTCCGAATAAAGCGGAGCCGATATATATTTGCTTTAAGCTGAATTTCTTGCGAAGCATCGGGAATATTGCCATTGCAGGAACCATACCTACGCCGATTGCAACAGTAAGGGTTGTAACGATTGTTCCGCGGGGAATCCAAAAATCGTAAGCCGCCTTGGCGTCAACATTTTCAACAAGCATTGACTGAGCACCGGGCAGGAAATCCTGAAAGATTTGCGAAAAGTCGGTGTAGTTTTGAATGATAAGATAGTTGCCTATGTAGTCTGCACACTGATTTGCAGTAACCATTGTTGAGCCGAGAACAGAAGCGAAAATAACAATTATAAGGAGCTTATCCTTTGCAAGCACTGCAAAGGTTTCTTTAAATGACGGCGTATGGTCTGATTTCGGAACTCTTTCCTTTGAAACAAAGAAAATAAGAATTGAAAGACCGCAGCCTAAAAGAGCAAAAATAACTGCACTGATAAAGAAGCCCTTTGTGTAGCCCATATTGCTTTGATAAAGAATAGGCACAAGGAGAGCCGGAAGAATTCCGCCGAAGGTTGAGCCGAGTCTTGCAGTTGAAAGGAATGAGGTTCTTTCGTTTTCAAGAGGAGTGATAACTGAAGAAAGTCCCCAGAAAGGAACATCCTGAACAGTAAATGCAACGCCCCAAATAATGTATGTTACAAGCGCCCAAACGAATGCGGCGTTGGAGCCGTGCTCAAAGGGTGCAGAGAACAAAAGAATTGTTGCAACAGCAATGGGAACGGGAGCAAAAAGCAGATACGGTCTCATTTTGCCCCATCTTGACTTTGTTCTGTCAACAATCATACCCATAAGCGGGTCGTTGAGTGCATCGAAAACTCTGCCTATAAGAATAATTGTTGTGCCTTGCGACAGGGTAAGACCTGCGCCGTTTTGAAAGAATACAAGAGTAAACATCGACATAAGGGTGTATATTCCCGATCTGCCGAAAGCGCCAACAGTAAAGCATATTCTTTCTTTCATTGTAAGGTATTTTTTTTGTTCCATATTTTACTTTCTCCTTTTAATAACTGCAGGCAAGATAACAGGAGCCTCCTCCTGTGCAAGCTCCATTTGCTTAAGCAGCAAATATTTCAGCTCTTGTCTTACATGACTGTAATTCTTGTCTTTAATAAGATTGTGCTTTTCGTTGGGATCCTTTTCCAAATCATACAGATAATCCTCCCAATATACCTTTGATGCGTGGTGAGCATAGCCGGTAATTGCGGCGTCGCGAACGGAATACTTGAAGCGCTCAGTTCTGACTGCTCGTGAGTTGGAGGCTTCGCTGATTTGCATAAATACGCAATCACGCTTTTCATCGGGATTATTAATCTGCTTTGTAAGGTCAACGCCCATATAGCTTGGCGGTATCGGTATGCCTGCAAGAGAAAGCAGGGTAGGAGGCATATCAATAAGCGATGTAAGCCTTGTGTCCTTTATTCCGCCCTCGAATCCGCCACCCTTGATTATCAGCGGAGTATGCGTTGCGGATTCGTGGCAGGAGCGTTTGTATTCCGGGTTTCTTGTTTTGAAATGGCTTCCGTGGTCGGAGGTGTATATAATGACGGTGTCATCGTAAATACCCTGCTCCTTGAGCTTTTCAACAAGCCTGCCGACATTGTAGTCAAGTCTGTTTATTGCCGATATGTAGTCGGGATACATTTCTTTGTAGTCGCCTTTTAGGAAGGATAAATCCTCGGGAATAGGGTAGTCCTTGTAGTCGGCAACCGTTTCTTTGTAGCCCTCGTAGCAATGGTGGTCGTTTTGGTGGTGAGGCTCAAGCTGACTTACAAACATAAAGAACGGCTTATCCTTGTCACGCTTGTCAAGGTATTCCAATGCAAAATCGTTTATGCAGTCGGCTCTGTAGCCCTTAAAATCAATTTTGTTTCCTTCTCCGTCGAAAACATATCCGTCATAGCCGTGAGAAGTAAATTCGAGAACATCAGAGCCTCTCCAGTATTGATATTCGCCCTGCTTTTCCTTAGGTATTGCGGTGCTTTCGCAATGGAAACCGATACCGGGTAAACGGTCGGAAGCAAGATGCCATTTGCCGATATACGCCGTTTCGTAGCCTGCCTCGTTAAAGTAATGAGCCAGCGGCGTAATATCCTTCGGAAGCGGAATACCGTTCCAATAACAGCCGCACTGCGTAGCATATACGCCCGATTGCAGACAGGCTCTGGCAGGACCGCATACAGGCTGACAGGTAAAGTTGTTTTCAAACTTAACGCCTTCCTCGGCAAGCCTGCAGAGATTTGGCGTAACCTGTTCGTTTACGGTGTCCCAGCGTTGCTGGTCTGAAAAATAAAAAATAATATTTTTCTTTTTCATAAAATCCCCCTTGTTTTTATTTATTCGACAGACGGCAAAAAGTCCCTTTGCTCGTATATCGGATATATTCTAATCAGCTACGCGATAAATCCCATAACTGCATTATATATGTTAATTACCGCAACAAAGGCAAGTACTACCGAGAATATAACGGTAATAACCTTGTTACTGAGCTTTTTGTTAAGCCTTGAGCCGATAAGACCGCCGATAACGCTGACCGCCATGGCAATCAAAATAATAGGCAAATACTCCCTGTATGGCTCAAATCGGTTGTTAATAAAAATTGTTATAAGCTGACTTAATTGACTGAAAAATATAATAGCAACCGAATATACCGCGCTTTCCTTAAGAGTAAAGGAAAACAGGAGCACAAGAAATGTTGTGTTAATGGGACCTCCGCCAATGCCTAAAAAGGCGCTCATCAGTCCCAGCATAAGACCTACCAAGACTATTACGACAGGATTTTTTATCTTGAAGCTTTTAATGCTTTTTGAGTTAACATAAAACAAAACGAAAATAATAAAAGCGGCAATTATTACAGCCTGAACGCCCTTAACTATACTGCCGTTAAGCCGAGCCAAAACAAAATCAAAAATTTCATTTCCTATAATTCCTGTCTCTTATACACATCTCCGAGCCCACGAGCCTAGGCATGATCTC
>CALYNN010000178.1 GCA_945221685.1 uncultured Clostridia bacterium
TGTTGCTCCGGGTACAAATATGAAGTCAAATCCAAATGCTCTTAAGTCAACAATGCAGGGCACAATCTTTACAAATGTTTGCCATAATCTTGACAACAACACTGTTTGGTGGGAGGGACTCGACAAGAATCCGCCAACAAACGCTATTGATTGGAAGGGCAATCCCTGGAACGGTGCTGAATCAACAGAAAAGGGCGCTCATCCAAACTCAAGATTTACTGCTCCTGCAGTTAACTGCCCTTGTATTTCAAGTGAATTCGAAAATCCGCAGGGCGTTCCGATTTCCGCAATCGTATTCGGCGGCCGTCGTGCAAAGCTTACTCCGCTTGTATATCAGTCAAAGAGCTGGAACCACGGTGTATTTGTAGGCTCAATTATGGGCTCCGAAACTACTGCAGCCGCAACAGGTGCAGTAGGTGTTGTTCGTCGTGACCCAATGGCTATGCTTCCTTTCTGCGGCTACAATATGGGCGATTATTGGAAGCATTGGATTGAAATCGGCGAAACACTTGATCCTGATAAGGCTCCTAAAATCTTTAATGTTAACTGGTTCCGTAAGGATGACGAGGGCAACTTCCTGTGGCCCGGCTTCGGCGATAACCTTCGTGTTCTTGATTGGATTATCGACCGTTGCGACGGCAAGGTTGACGCTCAGGAAACTGCTATCGGTTACCTTCCTTATGCAAAGGATATTAACCTCGAGGGTCTTGATATGACTGAGGCTGACCTTGATAAAATCCTTGATGTAGATAAGGAGGCTTGGGAGGAAGAGCTTAAGGGCGTTGACGAGCTTTATGCAAAGTTCGGTGATACTCTTCCTAAAGAGCTTGAGGATATTCTTAACGAGGTTAAGGAAAACCTTGAAAAATAATTGAATATCACATAAAATCCAAAGCCGCAGAATTTTTTCTGCGGCTTTAGTTATAGATAAGTAAAATAAAAAATCAGGCTCGGTTTTGATTTCCAAGCCTGATTTTTGTTTATTTATTTGTTCGTTATTTTCTTGCTACGCCGTCTTTAATTGCCGCGTCGGCTACAGCCTTTGCAACGGTGTCCTTAATTCTTTCATCAAAGGCATAGGGAAGAATATAATCCTCCGTCAGCTTATCATCGTCAACAAGTGAAGCAATGGCGTAAGCGGCGGCGATTTTCATATTTTCGGTAATGTCGCTTGCTCTAACATCAAGTGCACCGCGGAAAATACCGGGGAACGCAACAACATTGTTTATCTGATTCGGGAAATCCGACCTGCCTGTGCCGACAATCCTTGCCCCTGCCGCCTTTGCTTCGTCGGGCATAATTTCCGGAGTAGGATTAGCCATCGCAAGAACTATCGGGTCGGAGTTCATTGTTTTAATCATTTCCTGGGTAAGTACGCCGGGAGCAGATACACCGATAAATATATCTGTTCCTTTAACAGCGTCGGCAAGAGAGCCCTTTGTCATCTCTCTGTTTGTTACCTTGGCAATAGCCTCTTTCGATGGATTGAGCTTTTCTCTGCCTTCGTAGATAGCTCCCGTTCTGTCGCAAAGAATTACATCTCGAAGTCCTAATGTCATAAGCAGCTTTGCAATTGCAATGCCTGCGGCACCCGAGCCGTTAATTACCGCCTTGCAGTCGCCTAATGCCTTTCCTGTCAGCTTTGTGGCATTAATCAGTGCAGCCGAAACAACAACTGCCGTGCCGTGCTGGTCGTCGTGGAAAATCGGGATATCGCATTTGGCCTTAAGCTTTTCTTCTATTTCAAAGCATCTCGGCGCGGCAATATCCTCAAGATTAATGCCGCCGAAGGAGCCGCTGATGTTGTAAACCGTTTCAACAAACTCGTCAACATTCTTTGTACGAACGCAAAGCGGAAATGCGTCAACATCGCCGAACTCCTTAAATAATACGCACTTGCCCTCCATAACAGGCATACCTGCTTCGGGGCCTATGTCGCCTAAGCCTAATACTGCGGTGCCGTCTGTAATAACAGCAACCATATTCCAGCGCCTTGTAAGCTCCCAGCTCTTTTTGTAGTCCTTTTGAATTTCAAGGCACGGTTGTGCAACGCCGGGAGTGTATGCAAGGGAAAGGGAGTCCTTGTCGTTTACCCTTGCTCTTGCAGTTACCTCTAATTTTCCCTGCCACTCGCCGTGCAGTCTAAGTGATTCCTTACGATAATCCATAGTCTATTTACCTCTTAAATTGTTATTTTTCCCAAGGGAATTTATACTGAGTAAGTCCAAGCTCGTCGCGAACCTGGTTCATTTCCTTTTGAACAGATTCGTTAATGGGAACGCCGCTGTCCTTTCTCTGCTGCCAAATATCCCATTCCTTTTCGCCTGCGGTATAAATTCTGTCGCAGCCGGGAGCCTTTTGTGAATTACGAACAGAGCGAAGAATTTCGCCTGCCTTCTTTCTTGTTGCCTCCTCGCCTACAAAGTGGTTAGTGTCAATGGCAATGAAGAAATGACCTAAATGATAAGGTCTGATGTTGCCGTTTTCGTCCTTGCCGTCTAAATCCTTGCCGTAGCTTCCGTCCTGAAGCACCGCAGAAAGCAGCTCAATAATCATTGCGTAGCCATAGCCCTTGTAGCCGCCTAAGGCCTCGCCGATGCCGCCGAGGGTGGTAAGCGCCGCGTCGCCGCTTCTGATTTTCTTAAGTGCCTCGCCCGAATCGCCCTCAATGGATTTTCCGTCCCTGCCGATAACTGTGCCGGGATGAACATCCTCGCCGATTCTTGCGTAGTATTCTATTTTTCCGTTTTGAGTAATAGATGTTGCGCAGTCGATTACAAAATCAAAATCCTCGTCGGTGGGAATTCCTACAGTAAGGGGATTAGTACCAAACATACCCTCAACGCCGAAGGTGGGAGCAACAGACGGTCTTGCGTTGGTACCCGTCATACCTATACAGCCCTGCTTTGTTGCCATTGTAGCATAGTAGCCGGCAATACCGTAGTGGCAGGAATTACGAACTGCTACCATACCCATACCGTATTCCTTTGCCTTGTCTATTGCCATCTGCATTGCCTTGTAGCCGATAACCTGACCCATACCGTTGTGTCCGTCAACAACTGCGGTAGTAGGAGTTTCCTTAACTATTTCAAAGTTTGTAACAGGCTGCTGAATACCTGCCTTAATTCTGTCAAGATAAATCGGCTTAAATCTGTTACAGCCGTGGCTTTCAAT
>CALYNN010000179.1 GCA_945221685.1 uncultured Clostridia bacterium
CCGCCTGCCTTAAGCACCTCGGGATGAATCATACCGCAGGGGCAAAGCTCAAGCCAGCCGCTGTGCTTACAGGAGGGGCAACCCTCGCCGCCGCAGATAAGGCAGCTTATATCAAGCTCAAATCCGGGTTCAACAAAGGGGAAAAATCCGGGGCGAAGCCTTACATTAATATCCTTTTGGAAAACCTCGGAAAGCATTGTTTTCATAAAGTATATAAGGTTTGAAATAGAAATATTTTTATCAACCATTACGCCTTCCATTTGGAAGAATGTATTTTCGTGGCAGGCGTCGGTTGCCTCATTTCTGAAGCATCTGCCTGGGAAAATCGCTTTAATCGGAACGCCGTCGTTAACAAGAGCGTCTCTGTATTTCTTATAAATAGCATTCTGTGCCGCAGAGGTTTGGCTTTTAAGGAGCTGACCATTTTCGAGATAATAGGTATCCTGCATATCTCTTGCAGGGTGATGCTTTGGAATATTCAGCGACTCAAAGCACTCGTAATCGGTTACAACCTCGCTGTAATCCTCAACGGTAAATCCCATTGATTTAAAAATTCTTTCGCACTCTCTTTGCACAAGAGTAATGGGATGATAAGAGCCTCTGTCGAGATTAGCAGGCATTGAGACATCAAATTCAGGCATTGAGTCAATTTCACGCTGAACCTCTTTTTCCTTAAGCTCGGCAGTTTTGTCGGCAATTCGCTGAGCAACAACGCCCTTAAGCTCGTTCACCTTTTGACCGAAGGATTTCTTTTCTTCATTTGAAAGCTCCTTCATTCCCTTGAGCAAATCTGTTACGCTTCCCTTTTTTCCAAGGTAGGAAACACGCACATTTTCAAGCTCTGCAAGACTGTCAATCCTTTCAAGCTCGGCTTCAAATCTTTCTTTAAGATTTGCAATTTTGTTTTCCATAACAACCTCCGATATAGTAAGATTAATATTAACAATAAAAAAATCGCCTCATAATAATGAGACGAAAAATCCGCGGTACCACTCAAATTGCAGCCAAGCTGCCACTCTGTCGCTTTAATGCAGCGAATACATTTCGGTTTCCCGAAAGGGCTCATAAGTCGAAATTCGCTAATGCTTACCTGCGCCGCTTTCAGCATTTGCCGCGCTCTCTGAAAGGATACACAATAGCTACTCGGATTACTCCCTTAATCACAGCCGTATTTATATCATTACAGATTATAACCCCAAAGCAAGTGCTTAGTCAAGCCTTTTTGCAACATAAATGCGAAAGTAAATAAAAAAAAGTATTGTAATTTGTAACAAATTTGTATATAATTACTTTGTACTATTTCATTGGAGGTGACTTTACCGTGACAGATAAAACCATGACTTTCAAAATCGGCGACGAAAAAGAGGATATACTTAAGGAAACGCTGACGGAAGTTTTTGACGCTCTGCAGGAAAAGGGCTACAACCCCATTAACCAGATTGTCGGCTACATTCTTTCAGAGGATCCAACCTATATCACTACCCATAAAAACGCCCGAAGCCTTATCAGGCGAATTGACCGCGACGAGCTTTTGGCAGATATGGTAAAGTCTTATCTCAGCTAAATTAAAGGAGGGTTATCTTTGGCAGACAGTAAAAAGGAAAAATTCCTTGAGTACAAAGGTAGGCCTTTGGTAAGATGCAAAAACACAATTTATTACGGTAGTATGGCTGAGCCGTATGTAATCTGTCTTAATATATTAGACAGCAAAAACGAAAACGGTCTTGATATATCAGGCAAGGTTGTTATTCAGCTACTCAATACCGATCCGGATGTATCGCCAAAGGAAAAAATAGTTAAAAAAAGCGAAAAGCAAGGACTTTTCAATGCGCTTGATTTAGGCGCAGTATGGCTCGAAAGAGCATTAAAGCAATAAGCTGAAAAAGACTGCATATGCAGTCTTTTATTTTTTACGAAAAAATAATACTCAAATCAACCTGCTTTACGGCGAAGGTTTTAGGGCGCATATTTTTATCTGTTACAAGCACAAAATCTCCTGCAGATATTTTGCCCTGATACCTGTAACCTTCGTTAACGGCAGAGGGCTTTGTGCCGCCGTCACCCGAAAGATTTTCAAAAGCCTCAAAAAGCAAAAGTGCGGCATTTGCTTTAGGCATTGACGAGGAGTCAATATCCTGCGTCATACCGTCGTATTCAAAATTCATATTACCGCCGTCGCAGGTCATAACCATACCCGAAGCGGCGGTAGAAAGCACCTTTACGGAAACAGACTCCGCAGTTTTACAAATTTCGCAGGAATATGAAAAATCCCCTGTGCTCACCTCTGCTCTTTGTGTAAAAGAGGCAGGAAGCACAGGGTTTATTTTTTCCTGAGTACAGGCTGTAAAAAACAGAACAAATACTAAAATCAATGGAAAAAGCTTTTTCACACTATCAGTCCTATTATTCAAATTCGGACATCAAAGCACCTAAAAGTGAAAGCATATCTTCAACCGTCATACCTCGCTGTGAAAGCTCGCCGGCGCAAATATCTCCGCAAAGGCCGTGGATATATGCTGCTGACTTGGCGGCGTTAAAGGGAGTCATTCCCTGAGCAATAAATGAGCCTATCATTCCGCTGAGCATATCGCCACTGCCGCCCATAGCCATTCCTGGATTTCCGGTGGTGTTTACAAAAACCTGATTTCCGTCGGTAACAACTGTATTGGCGCCCTTAAGCAAAACGACGCAATCGTTTTCCTGCGCAAAGCTTTTTGCGCAGGCTATTCGGCTTTGCTGAATATCCGCAACAGTGCTGTTAACAAGCCTTGCCATTTCGGCAGGGTGAGGTGTAATTACAAGAGGTGCTTTTTTCTCCTTTAATATATCTATGAAAGGAGCTACTGCATTTATGCCGTCGGCGTCAAGAACAACGGGAACCTCGCTTGTTTTTATTACCTGACCGGTGATAACCTGCGTATCATCGTTATTGCCGAGACCGCAACCGATTACCACGCTGTCTGCCCAATTAAGCTCTTCAAAAACATCGTTCATTGCGCCGATTGAAAGGGTTTTGCTTTCGTTTTCGCACAGCGGCTTAAGCACAGGCTGAAAAAGATGAGAGGTAATCACATTATATATGGATTTAGGAAAGGCGCATTTAAGCAGTCCTACCCCTGTCTCTTATACACATCTCCGAGCCCACGAGACTAGGCATGAGCTCG
>CALYNN010000180.1 GCA_945221685.1 uncultured Clostridia bacterium
CTTTTTAGTAGCCATACTATTTTGTTCCTCCTACTTATTTCTTCTTATTTGCTATGGTCTTTTTAGGACCCTTGCGTGTACGCGCGTTGTTCTTTGAGGTCTGACCTCTAACAGGCAGGCCCTTTCTGTGTCTTACGCCACGATAGCATCCGATTTCGATAAGTCTTTTAATATCAAAAGCTGTATCTCTGCGAAGGTCACCCTCAACAGTAAGATTATTTGTGATATAATCACTGAGCTTTTTGACATCGTCTTCTGTTAAATCTCTGCAGCGAGTATCGGGATTGATACCTGTTGCAGCGATAATCTTCTTTGAAGTAGTAAGACCGATACCGTAAATATAGGTAAGGCCGATTTCTACTCTTTTGTCATTAGGTAAGTCAACACCTGAAATACGTGCCATTTTACAGTTTACCTCCGATTTTTAATTCAGGATTAGCCCTGACGCTGTTTGTGCTTTGGATTTTCACAGATAACCATTACTTTTCCATTGCGCTTTATTACCTTGCATTTTTCGCAAATTTTCTTTACAGAAGGTCTGACTTTCATTTTGAATATCCTCCTAAATTTTACTTTGAGCGCCAAATTATACGGCCTTTTGTAAGGTCATAAGGTGACATCTCAATCGTTACCCTGTCACCGGGAAGAATACGAATGTTGTTCATTCTTAGCTTACCGCTGATATGGGCCAAAATAATGTGGTTATTTTGAAGCGATACCTTGAATGTGGTATTCGGTAAAACTTCTACCACTGTACCTTCAACTTCTATCATATCTGACTTTGACATCTTATACCTCGCTAATAATTCATTACGATTGATGTTGCATTAATTTAACTGGAATCACATTACGGCGTAATCGCCTGCAATTGATTACACGCTTTAGACTTTTGTAAGAATTACTGGACCGTTTGAAGTGATGGCAACCGTATGCTCAAAATGAGCGGAAAGCTTGCCGTCGGCAGTTTTAACGGTCCAACCGTCTGAAAGCTGTTTTACCTTATAGGTTCCCAGATTTATCATTGGTTCAATTGCCAATGTCATTCCGGGTAACAGTCTGATACCACGACCTGCGTGACCGAAGTTTGGTACGCTTGGTTCTTCGTGAAGCTTGGTGCCGACACCGTGACCGACAAAGTCACGAACGACGCCGAATCCCCGTTCCTCGCAATAGGTTTGCACAGCGTTGGCTATATCGCCGATTCTGTTGCCGGGAACAGCCTGCTCAATGCCTTTATAAAGGCTTTCGCGGGTTGTATCCATCAGCCGCTTTGCCTCGGGAGAGCAAGTCCCTGCAGCAAAAGTAGCAGCATTATCGCCGTTGTAGCCGTTCTTTGCGGCGCCTAAGTCTATACTGACAATGTCACCCTCTTGGATTACTCTGTCAGCCTTGGGTATACCGTGGATAACTTCATCATTTATAGATATACATGCAGTAGCAGGAAAACCTCCGTAGTTAAGAAAGTTCGGTGTTGCACCGTGCTTTATAATAAACTTGTAAGCAATTTCATCAATCTGCTTGGTAGTAACACCCGGCTTCACAGCCTCTCCTGCTACCATTAATGCTTCAGCCGAAATCTGACAGGCTTCTTTCATAAGCTCTATCTCTCTGCTGCTTTTAAGCACTACCATGTTAATCCTCCAATGCGGCAAAGACGAGTGCAGTTGTGTCTGCAACCTCTTCCTGACCTTCTACGATAACAAGCTTACCAAGCTTTTCATAAAAGTCCTTAAGAGGCTCTGTCATCTGGTGATATTCTACCAAACGCTTCTGAACAGTTTCAGGAGCATCGTCTTTACGCTGTATAAGCTCACCGCCGCAGGCATCACATATGCCGTCCTTTGCAGGCTTCTTATACTCAATGTGATAAGAATTGGCACATTTTGAGCAAACGCGGCGACCGCTCATTCTTTTTGTTATGGCTTCGTCGGCAACCTCAATATCGAGAACCTTGTCAATACTAACACCCATATCCTCAAGAGCCTGAGCCTGAGGGATAGTTCTCGGAAAGCCGTCAAGAATGAAGCCGTTTTCACAATCCTTTTCCTTAAGTCTATCCTTAATAATACCGATAAGAATTTCATCGGGAACAAGCTGACCGGCATCCATATAGGATTTTGCCTTAAGGCCCATCTCCGTGCCGTCCTTTACGGCAGCACGAAGAATATTGCCCGTTGAAATTGCAGGAATATTATATTTGTTTACAATCTTTTCTGCCTGAGTACCTTTACCTGCACCCGGCGCACCGAGAAGAATAAGTTTCATATCAATACTCCTTTAGCTTAATTAATCAAGGAAGCCCTTATAGTGACGCATCATCATCTGTGATTCAAGCTGACGAACTGTTTCAAGAGCAACACCGCACATAATGATAAGTGAGGTACCGCCGAGAGAAATCGTCATTCCGCCGTCGTCTCCGCCCTCTGTAAGAGGAGGAATTGCAGCTTCGCAGATGAGTGAATATATGATTGGGAACAAAGCGATTACCGAAAGCATCAGAGCACCGATGAGAGTAAGTCTTGAAAGAACCCTCATAATGTAATCCGATGTTGGTTTACCGGGTCTTATACCGGGGATTGCACCGTTATTCTTACGAAGATTATTTGCCATTTCAATAGGATTGTACTGAATTGTGCTGTAGAAATAAGCAAAGAAGATTATAAGTAAGAAATACAGAATTGCATATACCCAGGAATCACTTTGAAACGCGTTGAAGAACTTGCCCCAAAAGGTATCCTCTGCAGGCTGGTTCTTAAGAAACATTTGAACAGTACCGGGAAGAGAAAGAATTGAAGAAGCGAAGATTACGGGAAGAACACCGCTCATATTTACCTTAATAGGCATATGTGAGGACTGACCGCCCATCATCTTTCTGCCAACAACTCTTTTTGCATATGATATTGAAAGTCTTCTTTCTGAATTATCCATAAATACGATATAGGCAATCATAAGAAGGAAGCATACGCAAACTACCGGAACAAGTACATAGTAAACAGGTCTGTGAGTATCAAGATACTGGAAGAGCTGCTTAATAAGTGTTGGGAATCTTGAAATGATACCGGCGAAAAGGATTATTGAAATACCGTTGCCGATACCGCTGATTGTAATCTGCTCACCAAGCCACATAAT
>CALYNN010000181.1 GCA_945221685.1 uncultured Clostridia bacterium
GGCTTTTTAACCTTGCCGTCGTAGGTGTAGCTTGTGGCTGAAAGCGAAATTGTCTTTGGATAATAGATTGTTGACTTTGATTTAACGGCACCGCACACAGTACATTTTGTTACAACAGAGCCGTTTTTGCTTGTTGTTGCCTTAGTGGTGTAGGCTTTGTAGGTATGACCCTTTGCAGCTACATAATCTGTTTTATAGTAGTATCCGCATTTTGAGCAGGTGTGTAGGGTATAACCCTTAGCGGTACAGGTTGGAGCAATTTTACTGTCTGCATAGCTATGAGCGTCGCAGCTCATAGACGGATACATAACATTTTTATCGAGGGTTTCGTTTGTGGTAGAATACTGCCACATATCCGCGGCAATACCTGTTGAGCCGATTTCAATTTGACTGTTGAAATTCGGTGTAGAGGATGGGTAATAGGCGTACCACAGCTTATATCCCTTTGAAAAAGCAGTATTAATATTTATATAATTTGTAAACCAATTCTGATTTGCGTACACCATCGGCGTATAGCCTGCGTTTTTAACTGCGTCGCAAAAAAGCACCATTTGGTTTGTAATCTGCGTTTTGCCGTACTGCTGCATTTTCGGCTCTTCCAAATCATATGCTACAGGCAGAGTAAAATACTCGGCACATTGAGGATACCTTTCATTTAGCTCCGCAAGAGTGCTGATAACAAAATCGGCTTCTGTCTGTGCTTCCTCCAAATTATAGGCATAGCTATACAAATACACGCCGAAATTCATTTTCGCCTCTGCCGCCGCCAGAACATTTTGCCAAAAACACTTATCGGTTTTATCAAAATAGCCAAGCCTTATCATAACAAAGCCATTACCCTGCGCCGCAGAGGAGTTGAAGTCAAACTCGCCGTTATGCTCCGAAACATCTATGCCGTATATCCTTTCATCTGCCACTGCGGTAAAATCAACAGAAAATACGGCAGTGAGCATTAATATCAGAGATAAAAATATACTCAGTAATTTTTTCATACCATCACCGTTACATATTATTTATACTATTATAATATCACGAAAGAAATACATTGTCAAAACAAAAGACTCGGAAAGATAAACAATCCGAGTCATTGAGAAAAAGTATTTCTTTATTAGACTTACTTAAGCTCGATTTTTGCGCCTGCTTCTTCAAGAGCAGCCTTAAGAGCCTCTGCGTCTGCAGTCGGAACAGCTTCCTTAACAGTTGCAGGAGCACCGTCAACGATAGCCTTTGCCTCTTTAAGACCAAGACCTGTTGCCTCACGAACAGCCTTGATAACCTGAATCTTGTTTGCGCCAACATCTGTAAGAACTACATCAAATTCTGTCTTCTCGTCTGCTGCTGCAGCGCCGCCCTCAACCGGAGCTGCTACTGCTACTGCTGCAGCTGCGCTTACACCGAATTCTTCTTCTACTGCTGATACGAGCTCTGAAAGCTCAAGAACTGTGAGAGTCTTAAGCTCTTCAACAATTGCTGTAACTTTTTCTGATGCCATTTTAGTTTCCTCCAATAAAATTTATTTTAGTTAAAAGTATTTTTGAATTTGATTATTCTGCTGTTTCTTCAGCAGGAGCTTCCTCTGCGGGAGCTTCTTCTGTTGCGGGAGCTGCTTCCTCTGCAGGTGCTTCCTCTGCAGGTGCTTCCTCTGTCGGAGCATCTTCTGCTTTTTCTGCGCCTTCGCAGGCTTCTACGCCACCCTTATCAACGATTGCCTGAACTGCACGGGCAAAAGCGGCAATAGGTGCATTAAATACATTGCAAACTGTTGCAAGAAGAACTTCTCTTGAAGGAAGCTTTGCAAGAGCAATAAGCTTTTCAAGTGAAATAATTTCACCGTCGAGATAACCACTCTTAAGGGTGAAATTGTTATGAGTGTCAGCGTATTTCTGAAGAATACGGGCTGACGCAACATAATCGTCTGCTGATGTAGCAATAGCTGTTGTTCCTTCAAGAACAGAATCAAGGCCCTCAAGACCTGCGTCCTGAGCAGCTCTGCCGAGAATGGAGTTCTTAACTACTGTGTATTCAACGCCGGCTTCACGAAGCTCTTTACGAAGCTTTGTATCGTCCTCAACATTGATGCCCTTGTAGTCAACAACAACACCTGCGCAGGAATTCTTAATTCTTTCGGAAAGATCGGCAACCATTTGCTTTTTCTTTTCAAGAACTGCTGTACTTGGCATAATTTTACCTCCATAAATATTTGCCACGGAATGTGGTCTTTTACAGACGAAATACACCGTCTGCTTTCGGAGCGAGGCTCCGGAGGCTGTTTAGCAAAAAATAAGGTGCATACCAAAAGAGGAATGCACCTGACATTACAAAATAACAAAAATAGTTATCAGAATGTTCATTCCTCGGTAGGCGATATACTTACACCGCAAGGGTACCTACTGTCTTTGGCTGAACAGCGATTGTATTGTAGCACACAGCGTTAGCCGTGTCAATACCTAAATTATTCGGCAGCGGCTGCTGAACCAACCTTGTTAGGATTGATTTTTACGCCGGGGCCCATTGTTGAAGCAACTGCAACAGACTTAATATACTGACCTTTTGCAGCGGCAGGCTTTGCCTTGATGATAGCATCAAGAAGAGCGTTGAAGTTTTCAAGAAGCTTTTCTGTGCCGAATGAAGCCTTGCCGATAGGGCAGTGAATAATGTTTGTTTTATCAAGACGGTACTCAATCTTACCTGCCTTAGCTTCCTGAACAGCCTTGGCAACATCCATTGTAACGGTACCGGCTTTCGGTGAAGGCATAAGTCCGCGAGGACCGAGAACCTTACCTAAACGACCAACAAAGCCCATCATATCGGGAGAAGCGATGGCAACATCAAAATCCATCCATCCGCCCTGAATTTTCTGAACAAGGTCAGCATCGCCTACTATGTCTGCGCCTGCCTCCTCGGCTGCTTTTGCAAGGTCACCCTTTGCAAATACTGCAACCTTAACATCCTTACCTGTTCCGTTTGGAAGAACTACTGCACCTCTTACCTGCTGGTCAGCGTGACGGGAGTCAACGCCGAGACGGATATGAGCCTCAATAGTTTCGTCAAACTTAGCTGTTGCAGTCTTGACTGAAAGCTCAAGAGCTTCAGCTGAATCATATAAATTTGTACGGTCAATTAATT
>CALYNN010000182.1 GCA_945221685.1 uncultured Clostridia bacterium
ACCTCCCATATATAAATCCTCTCTTTTTTTAGTTTGCGCTTGTATTTTAGCAAAGTCAACCGCCATAGTAAATAAAAAATTTATCTTTTTCTAAAATAAAAGGCTGCAAAAATAATTCTATTTTTGCAGCTGCTTTTTGTTGTCGTATATTTTTTTGAAAATTATTGAGATGAAAAAGCCTGTCAGTATTCCGAGAGTGTTTGTAATAATATCGTCAATATCCACCGCACCGCGCTTGAATATATACTGATACCCCTCAATAATGAAAGGAATAATTAAAGATATAATCAAAACCGCATAGCCTTTCAGCCTTGGAAAAACTGCCTTGATAATAAAAGGTGCGGGAATGAAAAATACAACATTTCCCACGAGGTTAAATAATGGCCAGCTATTTCCGTGAAAATGGGAAACAAGGTAATCCATCTGACCGAGCAGTCCGTTTCCCGGCTTGGTGTTCAGCGAAAAATAGCTTGTGTCAAGCCGCAAAAAAATTATCAGCGACGAGGCAAAGTGCGCCGGCGTAAAGCCAAGCCAAAACACACGCGAAAGTCGGTAAAAGTCATCGCAAAAGCACAAATATAAGCCGCAGTAAAAGGCCGCGTTTGCAATGTAAAAGGCGGAAAGCCACCACATTCTGTAATAATCAATGGAGCCGCTGAGCCTTGTAACATAATAATCAAATAGAAAAATGATTATAAATATTCAGTTGAATATGGCAGTAAGGTAAACCGCTTTTTTTATTTGTTTTATGTTTATTACCGTGGCAACGAGAACACAGCAGAAAATTATCAAATACTTAAAAATAAGCATATCTGTTGAACTGTAACCGAAATAGCCCTTTATTTTATCGGTGGATACCGTAAAGCACGAAAGAACAAAGGTTAAAGCAAACACAGCAAATCTTATTTTACCGCCGTTTTTCATACAATCACCTGTATATAAAATTATTCTGCAATTTCAAGCTCCCTTAAAAGCTGTCTGTAGGTGCTGTCGCTATCGCCTGAATTTGCAATTTCCCTTGCCGTATTTAACGAATGACCGCCTCTTATAAATATTGCCGAAAACAGACGGTGAAGCCAGGCAAAAGGAATTAAAGCAGGGTGTGCGTCTGCATATTTGTAGCGGGACTTAAGGTACTTTATATCGGGAAAAAGCATTTTGAAGAATGCCCTGATTTTACCTGCGCCCTTTGCTTTGCCTAAGTAGTAGGAGCCAAGTCCGCGTCTTTCAAAGCCAAAGCTTCCGCCCTCAATAATTTCCGTTTCAAAAAGCTCTCTGAATTCGGCTTCTCCTTTGAAATCGATTTCAGCCTTAACAGGAGTATTAAACCAGTAATTACACAGTGAAAACGCCGCCTTTGCAAAGGCTTCAATTTCAAGCAGGGAACACCTTTTCATAAACGCATCATAGTTAAAATTATCAATGTGCCTAATAAGCACATCAATATCCATAAACATTTTAATTCCTGCGCCGCACAGACGGAAATGCTTGATTATATGGCACAGCACATAAAGTAAATGAGTCTCATTGTCAATATAATATCTGTTGCCCTCGTTTTTACACATATCAAATATGTCTTCAAAATATTTGTGGTCACAGTCAAGCTGTGTGTGTACCTCTATGTGCTGACCGTCACAGTCAAAGGAAGCCTCATAGCTACCGCCTTCAGCTAAAGCAAAGCCTGCCGTTTTCAAGGCGTCTTCGCATTTTTGCAGGTCCTTTTTTCTTATAATAAAGTCTATGTCTCCGCCGGTTCTGTATTCCTTTACGGGATAAAGCTGGCGCAAAACATATCCCTTAACAATAAGAAAATCAATGTTCTCGTTACAAAAGACCTCAACCGTCTTTTTGCAGACCCTTTCCTTTTCCTCAAAATCCATCAGCGTGTAGCCTATCTGTTGGCGAAACTGTGATAAAATTTCTTCGCTGAGGCACTCTTTTTCGGGAAGCCTTAAAAGCTCGTTGGCAGTAATTGCCGATACTCCGTTAACTGCGGCAAGGCGGTAAAGCTCTTTGCCGTCGCAGTTATTATCCCATCGGGGCAGGGTGCTATTCAAATGTGACGATAACAGAGATACAAATAATTTCTGAGTACTGTTCATTTTACCCTCCCCACAACTTTTTATATATGATAAAACAATTAAGTTAACTTGTCAACAAAGCTAAAAGTAATATTATCTTATTTTATGATTTACATTGCCGTCTATTTGTGATAAAATTAACCATATAAAAGGAGGAGTTGCAATGAATATATGGCACGATATTTCGCCTAAAAGAATTAAAAAAGATAAATTTTACGCAGTAATAGAAATTTCAAAGGGCGGTAAAAATAAGTATGAGCTTGATAAGGAAACGGGAATGCTGAAGCTTGACAGAGTTCTTTTTACCTCTACTCATTATCCTGCAAACTACGGCTTTATTCCCCGTACCTATGCAAGCGATAACGACCCTCTTGATGTGCTTGTGCTTTGCAGTGAGCAAATTCAGCCCATGACTATTGTTGAGTGCTTCCCAATAGGCGTACTTATTATGGAGGACGGCGGAATGAAGGATGAAAAAATCATTGCCGTTCCCGTTAACGACCCCAACTATAATTGCTACCACGATATTGATATGCTGCCCCGTCACCGCTTTGATGAAATTAAGCATTTCTTTGAGGTGTATAAAACTCTTGAGCATGAAAAGATGACCTCCGTTACCGAGGTTAAGCCAAGGGAGGTTGCCGAGGAAATCATTCAAAGCTGTATAGACAGCTACATAACAAATTTTCAAATGTAGTTAAATTTGCCAAACCGGTGTGATTTTCACATCGGTTTTATTATTTGTGAAAAATAACTAAAAAAACCTTTATTTTTGAAGATGATTATAGTATAATCGTAATATAGATTGTACGGAGGTTTTAGTTATGGCAGATTGTGAATCTAAAAAAAAGTATGTTTCTAAAAAAGAGCTTGTTAATTTTCTTGCAGGTCTTTCGGGTCAAAACCTTGTTTATTCGCTGATAGGCGGCTCCTTCTTTACATATTTTATGACGGATATTGCTCTGTTTCCTGCAATAA
>CALYNN010000183.1 GCA_945221685.1 uncultured Clostridia bacterium
TACACGCGTAAGATCGTCGGCAGCGTCAGATGTGTATAAGAGACAGGCCATAATGGCGTTGAACATTGGGTCGTCGTCAATTTCGTTGCCGCCTGCCTCAATCATAGCAACAAGGTCGGCAGTTGAAGCAACTGTTAAGGTAAGGTCGGTTTTTCCCCTCTGCTCAAGAGTGGGGTTAATTACAATTTCACCGTCAACAAGACCTACATTTACCGAAGAAATAGGTCCGTCCCACGGAATATCGGAAATTGCGATTGCCGCCGAAACACCGATTGCCGCCGTTATTTCGGGTGAGCAGTCAGGGTCAACGGACATTACTGTTGCAACAACAGAGCAGTCGTTTCTTAAATCCTTTGGGAAAAGCGGACGGATAGGACGGTCGATGCAACGGGAAGTAAGAATTGCCTTTTCGCTTGCTCTGCCCTCTCTGCGCAGGAAGGAGCCGGGAATTCTGCCTACCGAATACATTTTCTCTTCATAATCAACGGAAAGAGGAAAGAAATCTACTCCCTCTCTCGGCTTTGCAGAAGCAGTTACTGTGCAAAGCACCTCTGTTTCGCCGTAGCGCGCCATTACAGCCGCGTTGGCAAGGCCTGCCATCTTACCTGTTTCAAGGGTAAGCTTTCTGCCGGCAAGCTCTGTTTCCCAAATCTTAAAGTTTTTGAAAAACATTTTACATACCTCATTTCTTTTAAAATATTTTAATGAAAGGAGGTGCAATAGTAATAAATTCAGCCTGCCGCCCAAGTTAGTAACAGGTTCAATTTACTACTATTGACTGCCCCTCCTTAGATTACATAAATAAAACTAAAAAGCAAACAAGGCAAGCAGCATAACCGCCGCCTGCCCGATTGATAAATTATCTGTCGAGAGTATCACGGATACCGAGTCTCTTGATAAGTGAACGGTATCTTTCAATATCCTTGTCGTAAAGATAAACAAGAAGATTTCTTCTGTGACCTACCATCTTTAAAAGACCGCGGCGAGAGTGATGATCCTTCTTGTGAACCTTAAGGTGCTCGGTAAGCTCGTTAATTCTTGTTGTAAGAACAGCAACCTGAACCTCCGGAGAACCTGTGTCGCCCTCGTGAGTAGCATACTCCTTGATAATTGCTTGTTTCTCTGCCTGTGTCATAAATTTCACCTCATTAAAAATATTTACCGATTAGCGAAAAACTCAGTAATGGGATAGGTGATGCTGCACTGCAGCTTGCACCCATAACCGAGTAATCCGTACTCAGCGAAAAGATTATAACACAATGAATATAATTTGTAAAGGATTATTTTTTATTACGAATATTTTTTATAAATATCACTGTTTTGATAATTCGTGCCGTTGTAATTATCTGCAATAATCTAAAAATTTCTTAAAGTATTTCCACCGAATTTCCACCGATTATATATTGGGCAGGACAAATAATCCGAAGCTATACCGATAAATCATAATTTTTCACTTGACAATGTTAATTTTTTTGGTATAATAGTTAAGCCGCATATTATAGGCAGTAAAGATATGCAGTGCATACGCCTATCGTAGCGAGACTTGAAAAGGAGATTGAATACTATGTACGCTGTTATCGTAACAGGCGGCAAGCAGTACAAGGTTTCAGAGGGCGATGTTCTTTACATCGAGAAGCTTGGCGTTGAGGCTGAGCAGGAAATCACCTTTGACACCGTACTTGCAGTAGGAGCTGACGACAGCTTCAAGGCAGGCAAGGATTGTGCAGGCGCAACTGTTTCCGCAAAGGTTCTCAAGAACGGCAAGGGTAAGAAGATTACTGTATTTACCTACAAGCCGAAGAAGGACGAAAAACGCAAAAAGGGTCATCGTCAGCCATACACAAAGGTTGAGATTACCAAGATTAACGCATAATGATTAACATTGAATTTTACAGCGGTATCAACGGCTTATGCGGCTTTGAGGTTCAAGGACATTCAGACAGCGCAGACAGCGGCGAGGATATTATATGCGCCTTTGTTACAAGTGCCTGTCTTATGGCTGCAAACACCGTTACCGAAATTATTAAGTTAGACGCTGACGCTCAATCCGAGAGCGGATACCTAAAGCTTATGATTTTGGAAAATGCCGCGCCGGCACAGGATATTCTTAAAGGGCTTCGACTTCATTTAGAGGAGCTTTCAAAGGATTATCCCGAAAACATAAAAGTGATACATCGGAGGTGTAATAATGCTTAAGTTAGATTTACAGCTTTTTGCTCATAAAAAAGGTATGGGTTCTACAAAGAACGGCCGTGATTCCGAGTCAAAGCGTCTCGGTGCAAAGAGAGCTGACGGTCAGTTTGTTCTCGCAGGCAACATCCTTTACCGCCAGAGAGGAACTCACATTCATCCCGGCAACAATGTAGGCATCGGTAAGGACGACACACTTTTTGCTCTTATCGACGGTACAGTTAAGTTTGAAAGAATGGGCAAAGACAGAAAAAAGGTTTCTGTTTACCCTGTTGAGCAATAATTAAATTAAGGCGCAGACGGTTTATTCGGTCTGCGCTTTTTGCTTGCATTTGATGAATTATAAAAAAATACGCCGCTGACTGCGGTGTTTTTGTGTAAAGTGTAAAATTTACAAAAATTTCTTGATTATCAGAGACAAACAGTATAAAATATTAGCGTATAAAAGCAATTTTATAAATTTATTTTTTCGGAGGTATTTTCCAATGGTAAAAGTTGCTATTAATGGTTTTGGCCGTATCGGTCGTCTTGCTTTCCGCCAGATGTTCGGCGCAGAAGGCTACGAAGTTGTTGCTATCAACGATCTTACAAGCCCAAAAATGCTTGCTCATCTTTTAAAGTATGATTCTTCACAGGGCAAGTACGCTCTTGCTGATACCGTTTCAGCTACCGATGATTCCATCATCGTTGACGGTAAGGAAATCAAAATCTACGCAATGGCTGACGCTTCTCAGCTTCCTTGGGGCGAGCTTGGCGTTGATGTTGTTCTTGAGTGCACAGGCTTCTACTGCTCAAAGGACAAGGCTTCTGCTCACATTAAGGCAGGTGCTCGCAAGGTTGTTATTTCTGCTCCTGCAGGCA
>CALYNN010000184.1 GCA_945221685.1 uncultured Clostridia bacterium
CGCGATCATGCCTAGTCTCGTTGGCTCGGAGATGTGTATAAGAGACAGATATTAGGCTGTGTGCTTTTTTCCTTCATTCCTCTGTTTAACAAAGAGAGGGTTCCTTATGTTGCAGGAGAAAAAACTACCTTTAAGGATATGCTTGCCGCTCTTAAAAACAACAAGGCCTTTATGCTTGTAATAATTTCTTATTTTCTTGGCTTTGGAAGACAGATGGCTATGGGTATTCAGGTACAGGCGGCAAATGTTATTTTGGGCTCGCAAAACCTTGTTGCCGTTCTCGGTATTGTTACCGCCATCGGTTCAATGATTAGTATGGCACTTTGCCCTGTATTGATTAAGAAGCTGGGCGAAAAGAAGGTTTATCTGCTTCTTTCAATCTATGGCTTCGTGGCTTCTCTGCTTTCCTTTGTAGTTGGTTATTTCTGGTTCAGAGATCCCGATAATATTGTTTTAACCGTTCTTTTCTATCTGTTCCTGTTCCTTATCGGACTTCAGTTTGCGGCAGTAACCCTTATGCCTATGATTATGACGGCTGATTGTGTGGATTACTACGAATACGAAACAGGCAAAAGAATGGAGGGTGCGGCTTACTCAATACTCACTCTTACAATTAAGGTTTGCCTTGCATTAGGCACAGCGTTGGGCCTTGTTTTCATTCAGATTTCAGGCTATTCCGACACGGTAAATCAAATTACCGCAGGAACGGTAAGCGGCTTCAGCACAAAAACAAAGGATTTGGTATTCTTTGCATACACGGTAGTTCCCGGAATTCTTGCTCTGCTTTCAACAATTCCTATGTTTAAATACGATATTGTAGGCGAGAAAAAAGCAAGGATTGCAACAGAGCTTGCCGCAAGAAGAAAATCAGCCGAATAATTATTCTTATCAAATTTAGTAACTTTTAACAGTCGGAGCATATTGACTACTCCGACTGTTTTTTGTTATAATTAAAGAAATAAAACTTATGGAGTGAATATTTTGAAAAGAATATTATCAATATTTTTAAGTGCTATTATTGTGGCAGTATCTCTTTTTGGCTTTTCTTCCACCGCTATTGCCGCAGTCAGCGGAAAATGCGGAGATAATGCAAGCTACACCTACGATTTATCGGCAGGCACCCTTGTTATTTCGGGAACGGGAGATATGGATAACTACGAATTCAACAGTACAAAGGACGACAGTCGCGGCTGGAGCAGTGCCGACTGTATTAACAGTATTGTATCAATAACCGTCGAAAGCGGAATAACCTCTATCGGCTCATACGCCTTTAAGGGCTTAACGAATGTGCGCTCAATATCTATTGCTAACACAGTAAAGGAAATCGGAGCCAGAGCCTTTGACAACTGTGCAGTCGGTGCCGATACCGTAACCGTATCAATACCTGCTTCGGTAGAATCAATCGGTGAATACGCATTTAAGGGTATGTCTCGCGTTTCAGCCTTCAGCGTCAGTCAGGACAACAAATATTATTCCTCAGCCGACGGAATATTGTATAATAAAAATAAAACGAAGCTTATTCAGGCGCCCTGCCGTATATCCGGAGAAAATCTTACAATTCCGTCAACTGTAACTGCAATCGGTGCCGACGCTTTTTATAAACTGCAAAATGTAAAAAATATAGTTATGCCTGCTTCGGTTAATACTGTAGGAAATAATGTAAGCAGTGTATTTTCTCAGTGCAAATACAGTATTACTGTATATTATTCTAAAAGCAGTGCTTTTGAATGGAATGTTTACCTGAAAAACATTGGTGTTAACGGAAGTCTTTATCCGCAGATTACATTTGAATATGCTGACAAAAGCACAACGGTTAAAGAATACCCGCCCTTTACAAGCGGCAGTGATATAACCGCCCCATCTCCGTCAGCACCGAAAAGCAACGGCGACAAAACGCATAATATATACTCTTTTCCCTCTGCCTTTGAAGACGCTACGGGCGACGCAGTATATACCGAAAGTGCTGAAATAGTCTCCTGCAGCTTTGACAAATATGAAATAACAGACAGTCCTACATATACGCAAGACGGCAAGGGAAAATACACATGTACGGCTTGCGGTTATTACTATGAGGTTACTATTCCTCACAACAACTGCAATCATCAGGGAGAAATAAAAACCGTTAATCTTAAGAATGCAACCTGCACCGAGGGCGGCTATTCGGGAGACCTGTTATGTACTGTTTGCAATCAGTATATAAGCACAGGCGAAGCTACACTTCCTAACGGTCACAGTCTTGAAAAAAAGGTAGTTAACCCTACCTGCACAGAGCAGGGATACACCCACAACATCTGCACTGTTTGCAATGAGGAATACAACGACAACTATACAAACGCCTTAGGCCACAGCTATAAAACAACAGTAACGAAAGCAACCACCTCAAAGGCCGGAAGCACTGTTATAAAGTGTACCCGTTGCCAAAGCGTAAAATCAAATGTTGCAATACCGAAAATCAGCTCGGCAGCCTTAAGCACAACCGTGTATGTATATAACGGCAAGGTAAAAACGCCGTCGGTAACAGTAAAGGACAGCAAGGGAAAGGTTCTTAAAAAGAATACCGATTACACGGTAAGCTATGCAAGCGGCAGAAAGGTTGTCGGCAAGTACGCGGTCAAGATTACCTTTAAGGGTAATTACAGCGGAACAAAAACACTGTACTTTTATGTAAAGCCAAAGGGCACGGAAATAAGCTCAATCAGTGCAAGGTCAAAGAGCTTTAGGGCAAGCTGGAAAACACAGAAAACCCAAACCACGGGCTATCAAATACAGTACAGCACCTCAAGCAGGTTTACAAATGCCAAGACTATTACAGTAACAAAGAATTCCAACTACGCCAAATTAGTCAGCAAGCTTTACGCAAGGAAAAAATATTATGTAAGAATAAGAACATACAAGAATGTAAAGATAGACGGCAAAACGCAAAAGCTCTGCTCCACCTGGTCAAAGGTGAAAGCAGTAACCACAAAGAAATAACATAAATCAAAACAGGACTTGAAGCCAATCAAGTCCTGTTTTTGT
>CALYNN010000185.1 GCA_945221685.1 uncultured Clostridia bacterium
ACACGCGTAAGATCGTCGGCAGCGTCAGATGTGTATAAGAGACAGTCATTGTTGCTGTCGGGCAAACCGAACGAGCGCCAAGGAAGAAGGAGGTCATACCGGAAATAACCTCTGCATATGTGAATGCGCCTACATAACCGATAATTGCCTGGTCAGCAGTAATCTTGCCTGCATCAATCATCTCGTTAAGCTTAATACCTGCTGCTACACCTGCAATGTATCTGCCCTCGTAGATAGCGGCAAATGCGTTGTGGAAATTCTTAAGACCTGCGGTTTTAGCAGATGTGCCTGTTGCGTGGCAGAACTCAACCTCGGGGAATTCCTTAGCGGCACGCATCATATGAGATTCGTGACCGAACGAATTAGCGAAAATAACATTGCATCCCTTGTTCTTTGCAAGGTCAACTGCTGTATCATAGCAAGCTGAATCTTCACCGATGTTTGTTACGATAATAACCTGCTCATCGCTTAATCCCATGCCCTTTGCAGCTGACTTCAAGCCATCGATAAAGTTCTTATCGTAGGTTGAGTTTTCATCATGTAAACAGATAAGACCGATTTTGAAATCTTCCGGAACCGTAACATCAGATGAAATCTCTTCGCGGGCAATAATGTCTTCGCTCATGCCCTTCTTTTCTGTGCTGCCTGCGCCTGAGCAGCCTGCAAATGCAGATACTACAAACATTACGGCGAGGATAACAGCAAGAACTTTTTTTGCAATTTTCATTTCTTTTTTCCTCCGTACAAATAAAAATTTCTATTATAAAGGCATACGCCCTATAACCTGATTAATCTCGGAAATAAACCTTTCCCGTGGCGGCGTCCATTTTTTCTACAATAGCAAGGGACTCTACCTTGATACCCTGACTGCGAAGCTTGTCTCCTCCGTGCTGAAATCCCTTTTCGATAACAACGCCGCATCCTGCAAGCTGAGCACCGCTTTTATTTACAAGCTCAATAAGTCCGTTAAGTGCATTGCCGACTGCAAGGAAATCGTCAACGATAAGCACCTTGTCGTTTTCGTCAAGAAAACGCTTTGACACGAGAATATCGTAGGTAGTGCCGTGGGTAAAGGACTCAACCTTTGATGTATATATATCGCCGGCTATATTTTTTGTTTTAGTTTTTTTTGCAAAAACCAGCGGGCACTGAAACTCCTGTGCAACCATTGTACCGATGGCAATACCCGAAGCCTCGATGGTAAGTATTTTATTTATTCCCTCATCTTTAAAGAGACGATGAAATTCCCTGCCCACCTCTTTAAGAAAAGGAATGTCTATTCTGTGATTAAGGAAGCCGTCAACCTTTAGGATATTTCCCTCGTAAACCTCTCCCTCGGATAAAATCTTTTGTTTAAGTAAATCCATAAAATCATACCACCGCAATAATTTGTACATATTGTATTACTTATCTACAAAATTTGCAACTGATTATTAAATTTTGACACCAAATTTTAATATTTACCAAGAGGAAATTAACATATGTTTTAAAGAAGCTGAAATTACCGTCCTAATATTTGTTAACATTATACAATGTAAAGTTAACTGCTTTACGCAAATTATTTTATTATGGACACTTTTATGTAAATGTGGTAGTATAAATACGAAACGGAGGTATTTTATGAGTTCAAAGAAAGCCGCGGTTGTATTAGCAGTATTTATTGCCGCTCTGTTTTTGTTAATCGGAGTTATTGCAATATCGGGCCACATTCCGATTTTAGGCAAGCCTCTTGTTTTTGTATTTGCAATAATATTAGTAATATTTGTCGTAGGATTTTTTGCGGTTATTGCAAGGAGGAAAAAATAATGAAAATTGTCGTAAGCGCCTGTCTGCTGGGTGAAAACTGCAAATATAACGGTTCAAATAACGAATGTAAAGAAGTAGTTGAGCTTGGCAAAAAGCACACGCTGATACCGATTTGCCCCGAATGCTTCGGCGGTCTGCCTATTCCGAGAGTACCAAGCGAAATAAAAAACGGAAGGGTTTATTCCAAAGCAGGCGAGGATTTAACCGAAGCCTTTTGCGACGGTGCGGAAAAATCTCTTTATGTTGCAGAGGAAAATGCCTGCCGAATTGCTGTACTAAAGGAGAGAAGTCCAAGCTGCGGCTTCGGTGAAATTTATGACGGAAGCTTTACCGGTAAAACAATATTCGGAAACGGAATTACCGCACAGCTTTTTTACGACAACGGAATAACGGTTTTAGGAGAAAGCAAAATAGGAAAAATCAAAGACTATGAATAAGCAAAAATCCGTAGGTCTGCGTAAGCGCAGGTCTGCGGATTTCTTTTGTGTAATCAAATTGTATGACGGTTTTTAATTTTAAGCCTTTCCATAGCACGCGCAAGGTTTGCCTGAGAATGATAATACTCAAGCTGTGAATGCCGTTGGCGCATTTCCTCCTCGGCTCTGTCCTTTGCCTCCTGTGCCCGTCGTGCATCAATTTCCTCCGGAAGCTCGGCGGAAACGCAAACAAGCAAGGCACTGTTGTCGAAAAACTCAAGAAAGCCTGTACCCACAAAGGCGTCGATTTGCTTTGAGTCGGCAGTAATTATTTTCATTTCACCGACTTCTATGGGCAAAACGCAGTTTTCATGATGCGCCAAAAAACCGATTTGACCGTTATCAAGATGAGGCACAACGATTGATTGAGCTTCACCGTTGAAAAATATTTTGTTTGAAGCAATAATTTTTAACTGAAATGTGCTCATAGCTCCTCCGTAAAGCGCGGCCCATTAAGCCATTTTTTCTGCTTTTTTCAAGACATCTTCAATAGTGCCTGTATTGAAGAAGGCTGCTTCCGGAACATCGTCAACCTCACCGTCAACAATAGCCTTAAAGCCTTTAACGGAATCCTTAACGGAAACATAAATTCCCGGATTTCCCGTAAAGGTTTCGGCAACATGGAAGGGTTGGGAAAGAAACTTTTCTATTTTTCTTGCGCGGTAAACAGTAAGCTTATCCTCGTCGGACAGCTCCTCCATACCGAGAATTGCAATAATATCCTGA
>CALYNN010000186.1 GCA_945221685.1 uncultured Clostridia bacterium
GTTTGGCTCAAAGAAAACTGACTTAACAAGAGAATTGTGGAAAACGCCCTCGTCGCTTGTCTTACGCTTAAATGCACCGGAAAAGGTGTCCTTTAAATCATCGTATGTGTGGTCACCGTTTGACAGTCGGTTAATAAGCGCGTCCTCAAGGGATCCGGACTCCAAAATTCTTTCTCTTGTGCTCTGATTATGGGTTAAAATATAAAACGGGTTTTCAACACCGTCGTAGGTCAGCTTAGTTCTGTGACCTTTACCTGCCTTAACGGTTTCAATAGTCGGAGTATAAGGAAATTTTCTTTGAACAGTGTAAAGTCTGTCTTTTTCGCTTTCCTCAATAACCGCAAGAAAATCAAGCTCAATGCCTGCTGAGCCGAGGCTTTCAAGAGTAAATTCCTTCATAAAGGGGAGGTAAGCAAAGGTAAGCCCACTGCTTTTTTTGAAGCAAACTCTCGTGCCGTTCATATCAAATTCAGCGTCGCCGTCGGTTACGGTTTTGTATCTTACGGCAATTACGGGATTTTTAAACATTTCCTCATCGGCAGCAAGGGAATACGAAACCCTGTCGCCCTTTTCACAGCCAAATGGCATTAAGCCGAGATAGTGCACATGGGCGTGATCGCATCTGTCGCCAAGTCCTTTTCCCATAAAAAAGCTGTTGTCGGAAAACATACCCCTGAACATTCCGTCGGGAGTTTCCTCCTCCCAGGGTCTGTCGGTTTTATACTTGTATTCGTTATAGAAGTTAGCTTTTTTTATAACGCATTTTTTAGGCGCAACAATATCGCAATAATCGGGGTAAGGAAATTCCAAAGAGCCGAAGCCATTTAGAATACAGTTTTGAGTAAGGTGGGTATTGTTAACAAATTCACACCTCATCAAATACGCTTCGTCGTCAATTTTTGAAAAGGAAACATCGGCGTAAACCATATCCTTCCACATAAGCTCATATCTGTATGAATAAAATGAATAGTCGCTTTTACAGCTCCATAAATGGTAATTTGAGGGCACAGTTACATTCGGAACGGGCGTAGAACTGTTCCAAAGAGTCGGGTGAACTGAAAAGTCAAACCTTGCACCCACATCCTTCATTTCGTCTGTAATCCTTGAAATACCCATATATTTTTTTGAATACGGTCCCCATTTAGGCATTGTAAAATTCTTGCTTTTCATTTATCGTTTCCCTTCAAAATTCAGTTCGTTTTTGCGGCTTTGAATATCTATTTAATTATCACGCATTTAAGTAAATTTGTCAATAATAAAATAGAATATTCTGTATCATTGACAAAATAGAGATAATAAAGTATTATAAATAATTAGATATATGTTCCGAAAAGGAGAAAGCCAAAATGAATTTGGATGCCAATATTCAAAAAATCCTAATGCTTTTGCTGAAAAAGTGGAAGCTTATTGCAGTTTTTGCTTTGATCGGTGTAATGCTTGCTTATTTCTATACGGCAAACTTTACTACTCTTACATATTCCTCAACGGTTGAATTTCTTGCTTATGCACAGGATTCTCAGCAGGAGCTTACCGACTCTACAACGGTTGCTCAGGCGGCAAGCAATACCAGCAAAATGAACTATGCGGTAAAAATGCTCGATACATATGTTGAGCTTTTTAAGACAAACGAATTTAACCAAAATGTTGCTGATGAGCTTAACGAAAAGTATAACGCAACATACTCGGCATCTATGGTTAAAGACTCAATTTCCATTGAAACCATTGAAGATACGGCAATGTTTAAAATAACCGTTACCACTAATAATGCCGACAAATCCTTTCAAATTGCAAAGCAGCTTGAAACGAGTATTCCCGAAAAAATGCAAAGCACAAATAACGGACTTGTAAACGCTTCAATAGAGGACTCGGCAATAAAGGCAACGGCATCAGAAAGCCTTGGCTATCTGAAAAAATGTCTTATTGGCTTTGTTGCAGGTGCAGTTTTGGCGGCGGCGTTTATAATTCTACGCGACCTGTTGGATGTTAGAATAAAATCTGCCGAGGAGCTAACCGAAAGATACGGTATCCCTGTTTTAGGTACAATTCCGGAATTCGATATAAAGGCTACTCAGCCTGCTTCGGCTAAGTCACAAAAGGAGGAATAAATTATGGCTAAAAAAAGAAACGGCTCTAAAAAAGCAAAAAGCAGTCAGGCTTCCTCCCGCTATATTTTAAGTAATGCGCCTATTCAGCCGGCTTTAAAATTCAGAATTGAAGAATCATATAAATCAATTCGTGCCAATATTATGTTTTCCGTAATGAAAAAAGGCTGTAAAAGAATTATCGTTACATCCTCCGCACCTCACGAGGGCAAAACCACCACAACGGTAAACCTTGCCGTTACAATATCGCAGGCAGACCAAAGGGTGCTGCTTATTGACGGTGATTTAAGAAAGCCGAAAATCCACCACTATTTTACTGTTCCTAATTCTCCCGGACTTACAAATCATCTCGGCAATATTATTTCGGGAAAGGATGCTGCGGATTTCTTCGGTGTTATAAGACCTACCGAGTATGAAAATCTGTCAATTCTGTGCTCCGGCTCAATTCCGCCAAATCCGGCAGAATTGCTCGGCTCTGAAATAATGAGCGAATTTCTTGATAAAGCAAGCAAATACTTTGACTATATTATTATTGATACACCGCCTATTAATGTCGTTTCCGACGCGTTGCCCCTTATCCGTGAGTCAGACGGCGTAGTGCTTGTTGTTCGTTCAAATCAGTCAACTCATCCGGAGCTTCAAAAGGCACTTTCGTCCCTTGAATTTATAGACGCAAAAATACTTGGCTTTGTTGTAAACTTTGTTGAATCCAAAGCAAATAAATTTTATTCAAAGGGATCCTACGGTAGATACGGAAGGTACAATAGCTACGGAACCTACGGTACATACGGCGGATACAGCGGCTACGGAAATTACGGCGGCTACAAAAGCTATAAAAGCTATAGCTCATATGAGCCCAGGAGCTGACAAAA
>CALYNN010000187.1 GCA_945221685.1 uncultured Clostridia bacterium
CGCGCTTATTAACCGACTGTCAAACGGTGACCACACATACGATGATTTAAAGGAAACCTTTTCCGGTTCATTTAAGCGTAAAACAAGCGACGAGGGCTTTTTCCACAATTCTCTTGTTAAGTCAATTTTCATTGAGCCAAACACCTCTCACATTGAATATATGGTTGTTTCAAGCTATGAAAGAGAGCCGTTAACCGACGAAGAATATGAGAATATTTATCGTGTTGCCAAGGCTGACGAAAGCAGAATTGACTACAATCAAGAGGGTAAAAAATACGCCCTTTCAACAGAAATACTGCGCTCTACTCTTCTTACAAATGTTGTTTATCCTGTTTATCGCCACGGAGAAAATGTTATTCACCACACTCCCGGCAAAAGATGGGACAGCTTCTACACCTGGGACAGTGGCTTTATCGGAATGGGACTGCTTGAATTTTCAAAGGACCTTTGCCGATACGCCCTTGATATGTACCTTTGCGACGATACAAACAAGGATTTTGCATTCTTGCTTCACGGCTCATTAGTTCCGACTCAATTCGTTGAGTATCTTGAGCTGCTTAAAAGAACAGACAACAAGGAAAGCCTTGCCTTTCTTTACGACAAGATGAAGATATACTATGAATTTTTGCGCGGAAGAAATCACAAATCCACCTGTGCAAAGTTCAACAACGGCTTACTTACCACATACGACTACTGGTATTCCCATTGCGGTATGGACGATTATCCGGCTCAGGTTGCAATGATAGACAGAAAGGCAGAGCAATACACCTGCCCCTGCCTTTCAACCGCACAGATAATCCGCGCAGGCAAGATTATGAAGATGGTGGCTGTTTCTTTGGGAAGGCTTGACGATGTTAAGGTATATGACGACGATATTGAGTACTCCACAAGAGCATTAAACGAGATTGCCTGGGACGAGGAAACAGGATATTTCGGATATACAGTTTACGATGAAAACGGAAATAAGCTTGATATTATGAGAACCGATGACGGCGAAAACTTTAACAAGGGTATGGACGGCGTTTATCCCCTTGTTGCCGGAGCTGTTTCAGACGAGAGAAAGGAAAGAGTTCTTGCCCACATTAAAAACCCAAAGGAAATGTGGTCGCCGGCAGGAATTTCCGCCGTTGATATGTCTGCCTCATACTATTTTGACGACGGATATTGGAACGGCAATGTTTGGATGAGCCATCAGTGGTTTATTTGGAAAACAATGCTTGATAACGGTGAGGCTGACTTTGCCTTTGAAATTGCAAAAAGAGCCCTTGATATGTGGAAGGATGAAACCGATTTCACCTACAACACCTACGAGTGCTTCGGTATTGCCACAAGGCGCGGCGGCTGGTTCCATAATTTCGGCGGACTTTCTGCTCCGATTTGCATTTGGGCAAACTGCTACTACAAGCCGCAAACCGTTACAACAGGCTTTGATATTTGGACGAATTACCAAAAGACAAGCGACACAAGCGCTGAAATTTCATTTAAGTATTACGGAGAGAACGACAAATATACAGTAATCGTAACCCTTTCTGACAAGGCTCAATACACCGCCTTGCTTAACGAAAAGGAAATTGCGTTTAACGAAAGAAACAAGGGCTCGCTTGAAATAACCTTAGACGGAAGCATAAAATCAGGCGTCCTTAAAATAAAAGAAAAGCAGGGGGTTTAAAAATATGGCTGGAAGGCTGTACGGTTCAAATAACGAGCCGTTAAAAATTCAATTCATTACCGACTTGCACTATTATTCAAGAAAGGTCGGCACCGAAGGAAAGGCTTATGAAAAAGCCGAATCAAAATCGCAAAAGGTTATCAAAGACTCTGACTTGGTTATTAAAGCAGGCTTTGATATGCTTCTTGCAGATAAATCCACCGACATTATTGTAATATCCGGTGACACAACAAGAGACGGTGAGCTTGACTCTCACAAGGAATTTATTGAAATGCTTTATGACCTTAAGGCAAAGGGCAAGAGAGTTTATGTTATTACCGCAACCCACGATTTCCGCGGCGGCGGTGTGGCTGACGGCTATGTCGGCGACGAAACCATAAAGGTGCCCGCAGTTGAAAACAGGCAGGACCTTTGGGATATGTACTACGATTTCGGTCCGTCGGAGGCTATAGCATCTCACAGAGAGTCTATGAGCTATGTTGTTCAGCTTGCACCCGGCTACCGTTTGTTTGCTCTTAATGACGATACAAACTTTAAGGGTGAGGGAGAGCACGGTTCGGGCTTTTCCGACGACTGTATGAAATGGATTTTAGAGCAGCTTAAGGACGCTCAGGAAAACGACCAGTTTGTTGTTGCAATGACTCATCACCCGATGATTTCCCCCTCGCCGTTTTATTCCATTATCGGCAAGGGCGATATGCAGAGAAACCATGAAACAACCCGTGAAATTTTTGCAGACGCGGGACTTCAGGTTATGCTGACAGGTCACACCCATGTTCACAACATTGGCTACATTACAACTCCAAAGGGCAACAGATTTTACGACGTTGCCTGCGGTGCGATGATCGGCTGTCCGCCGGTAATGAGAAATGTTGTGCTTGACCCAAAAAATCACAAGGTAGAAGTTGACACAATAACAATTAAGGATGTTCCGGGACTTGACACAGGCGGAAAGCCCTTTGACGAATATATGAAAGGCTTTTTCTTCGGTATGATAGCCGAGGTTATTTGGGCAATGGGCAACGATATTGACCGACTTGCAGAAATGACTCCTGCATTTTCAATACCGGGCGAAAAGGTTAAAAAGCTTGCGTGGATAATCAAGCCCGTCGGAAAGCTTATCAATAAGCTTACCGTTAAAAAGGTTTGGCGTTTGTGCAAAAAGGAATGTGGGCTCAAAAAAGAAGATATTGCCGATATTGCCGATAACAAGGTTGTTGATTTTATACTTGAGCTTGTTCAGAATTTGTATTGCGGTGATTCTCCCTACGGACCCGAAACGAGAGAATATAAAATAACC
>CALYNN010000188.1 GCA_945221685.1 uncultured Clostridia bacterium
GTAAGGGTGTAGTTAAGATTAAGCCTTGCAAATTCAATTTGGCGTGGCTTTTCCCATTCGATAAGCTCATTAACAAACCAATCGTAAAGAGGTCTGTGGTTTTCAAATTCAAGTGAGCAAAGGGAATGAGTTACTCTTTCATAGGCGTCGCTTAAGGGGTGGGCAAAATCATACATAGGATAAACGCACCACTTATCGCCTGTTCTGTGGTGATGGGCATACATAATTCTGTATATAATCGGGTCGCGCATATTAAGGTTTGGCGAAGCCATATCAATCTTTGCGCGAAGCACCATTTTGCCCTCCTCAAATTCACCCTTTGTCATTCTTTCAAACAAATCGAGGTTTTCCTCAATGCTTCTGTCGCGGTAGGGAGAATTTTTACCCGGCTGTGTAAGGGTGCCTCTGTATTCTCGCATCTCCTCGGGAGTCAGCTCACAAACAAATGCCTTGCCCTTTTTGATAAGCTTAATTGCACATTCGTACAGAAAATCGAAATAATCGGAGGCGTAGTAAACATTATCCCAGTCAAAGCCAAGCCACTTAATATCCTCCATAATAGCGTCAACATACTCCGTATCCTCTTTTGTGGGATTAGTATCGTCAAGACGCAGATTGCAAATGCCTTTATACTTTTCCTTAACGCCGAAATTAATGCAAATAGCCTTTGCGTGACCTATATGAAGATAGCCGTTTGGCTCGGGAGGAAAACGGGTTTGAATTTTTGTATATTTGCCCTCCGCCAAATCCTCGTCAATAAAGTCGTGAATAAAATTGGAGTTGGACTCTTTTATTTCTTCGTTTTTAATTTCCTCTGCCATTATTTCTCCTCCTTATAATAGGCTATTGCTTTTTCTATTCTTTCAAGCACTCTGTCCTTACCAAGCAGTGCGGTTATGGAATAAAGGTCGGGGGTGTTTGTTCTGCCTGTAAGGGCAACCCTTATAACCGTTGAAACATCGCCAACATGACCTGCATATGCTTCGGGGTTTTGCTTATACTCCTTAACATTTGCGGTGCAGTCAACCTGCGGGCAAATATCCTTAATTCTGCTAAACCACATATCCTTGTCGTCATTTAAATCAACAACATCTTTGTATATACTCAAAACCTTAACCGCTAGCTCTCCGTCTGCATTGCCGCAAAGCTCATAGCAGGGAGTAAAGGTTTCGTCGTACATATAGCTGATATAATCGGGAATATCGCTCCACTTGGCAATATCCTTTCGCGGCTTTTTGTTGCCGCGGTCAATATTCAGCACATCCTTTGCGTACTGCTCGTCCCTTGCATAAAGCTCCGCAAGAAGTGGATTATATTCCTTTGCCCATTTGTATGAAAGGTCAAAAACCTCGTCAGCGGTCATAGTGCTGATAACATTTTTTGAAACATCGGTCAGCTTAACAATATCAAAAAGCGCGCCGGAAACAGACATTTTTTTGAAATTAAGAGGGAAGCTTTCAATAGGTGCCTCCTTATTGGCTCTGCGCCAATCCTCAAAATTTGAGTTTGCAAGAGTTAAAATGTATTCGTTTACGCTTTCCTTGGGATAGCCCTGCTCCGAATAGTAGGTAACTGCGGCTTCGGGGTCCTTTCTTTTTGAAAGCTTTCTTTTTCCGCCGTTTTCCTCCTTCATAATTGTTGCAACATGAACATATTTCGGCGGCTTAAAGCCTAATAATCTGAATAGCTGAAGGTGAATAGGCGTTGAGGAAATCCACTCATCGCCGCGAACAACATGAGTTGTTCTCATAAGATGATCGTCGATAACATGGGCAAAATGATATGTTGGTATACCGTCGGATTTCAGCAATACAATATCCTGAATATTTTCGGGCATTTCTATTTTGCCCTTTATTGCGTCTTCAAATCGGCATTTGCCCTCTGCCGTGCCCGGTGATTTAAGACGCAGAGTCCACTGCATATTGCACTGCAGATTGCTTTTTATTTCATCAACGGTAAGGCTTCGGCATTTCGCCCATTTTCCCCAATAGCCCTTTTGCGGCTCATTTTCCTGCTGCTCACGCATAGCGTCAAGCTCCTCGGCTGTGCAGAAGCAGGGATAAGCAAGTCCCTGTGCAACAAGACTTTTGGCGTATGCTTGATATATTTCTTTTCTTTGGCTTTGGTAGTAGGGGCCGTAATCACCCTTTTCCTGATTTTCGCCCACTACGCCCTCGTCTGCCTCTATGCCGTAGGCGGCAAGGCTTTTGAGCATAACCTCAACCGCGCCGTCAACTCGGCGTTTATTATCGGTGTCCTCTACTCTTACATAAAAAACACCGTCGGAATTTTTTGCGCTTCTGTATGCTACAAGCATTGTATATAAATTTCCGAAATGCAAAAAGCCTGTAGGACTTGGTGCAAATCTTGTCACCTTTGCCCCCTCCTTAAGCCTTCTGGGAGGATAAAGCTCCTCGTAATATTCGGGAGTCTTGTCTATATTCGGAAAAAGTAAATCAGCAAGTTCACTGTAATTCGTCATATTTTTCTCCTTTGCTCGTAAAATCACATAATATTATTGCACATCTTATGTAATTAATCAATAATTATTAAAAAATTATTTATATATATTTTGATAAAAAGTAATTTTTATATGCTATCTTTTATAGGAATAATTAAGCAGAAAATTTTTTACCGTTACGGGAGGTGGATATGGAGCTTCCAAAGGACCCTGCAATGCTTATGAGCATTATAAATATGAAGCTGCGTGATTATTACGGCAGTCTTGACGAGCTTTGCGACGATATGAATATTGATAAGGATGAGCTTTGCGGCACCCTCGCCGCCGCCGGCTTTGAATACAGCAAGGAAAACAACAGGTTTTGGTAAAAAATTTTTTTACCGCGGCTATTGACAAATTTGTTTTTTTGAGTATAATCTAAATTGTAATGATTGTTATTTACAAACAATTACAAGGTGGTGACGATTTGCAGACAGGAGATATTACACGCCTTTTCCGCGAAAAA
>CALYNN010000189.1 GCA_945221685.1 uncultured Clostridia bacterium
TCATGCCTAGTCTCGTGGGCTCGGAGATGTGTATAAGAGACAGTGTATGGGCTGCCGTTCATTCCTTACTCCCGACAGATTTACCGAAAACGGCGTAGGAAATGTTGCCAACGCCAAGAACTACGAGGAGGGCAAGCACAAGTATTACGGTCGCTTCAATCAGGGCGTTGTTACCCTTAACCTTGTAGATATTGCCTGCTCATCCGGCGGTGATATGAACAAATTCTGGAAGATATTTGACGAGCGTCTTGACCTTTGCCACAGGGCATTGCTTTGCCGTCACAACCGTCTTTTAGGCACAATGAGCGACGCCGCTCCTATTTTATGGCAGCACGGTGCTCTTGCAAGGCTTAAGAAGGGTGAAACCATCGACAAGCTTTTGTTTAACGGCTATTCAACCATTTCTCTCGGCTATGCAGGTCTTTACGAATGTACCAAGTATATGACCGGTAAATCACATACCGATGAGGAGGGCAAGCCCTTTGCCCTTTCCGTAATGCAGTATATGAACGACGCCTGCGCAAAATGGAAGGCAGAGGAAAATATTGATTACAGCATTTACGGCACTCCCCTTGAATCAACTACATACAAATTTGCAAAATGCCTGCAAAAGAGATTCGGCATTATCCCCGGCGTAACAGACAGAAACTATATAACAAACTCCTATCATGTTCATGTATCCGAGGAAATTGATGCATTTACAAAGCTTAAGTTTGAGTCGGAATTTCAGGCATTGTCTCCCGGCGGAGCAATATCGTATGTTGAGGTTCCCAATATGCAAAACAATATTCCCGCCGTGCTTCAGGTTATGAAGTTCATATATGAAAACATTATGTATGCCGAGCTTAACACCAAGAGCGACTACTGCCAGTGCTGCGGCTACGACGGTGAAATTCAAATTGTTGAAAACGAGCACGGAAAGCTGATTTGGAGATGCCCCAAGTGCGGCAACGAGGATCAGGATAAAATGAATGTTGCCCGCAGAACCTGCGGTTATATCGGCACGCAATTTTGGAATCAGGGAAGAACACAGGAAATCAGAGAAAGAGTATTACACTTATAAAAGGAGATAAGCCTCCGAGCGCCATAAAGACACTCGGAGGCTGTTTGGCATTGCTATGAATTACGGAGAAATTAAGAAAAACGATATTTCAAACGGCGAGGGTGTGCGCACCTCACTTTTTGTATCCGGCTGCAGACACCACTGCAAAAACTGCTTTAATCAGCAGACCTGGGATTTCGGCTACGGCGAGCCATTTACCGAGGAAACAATGACGGAAATTTTTGACTCCTGCGAGCCGGAATGGATTAACGGCATATCTCTTTTAGGAGGCGAGCCATTTGAGCCTGAAAATCAAAGGGTACTGCTCCCCTTCCTTATTATGTTTAAGGAGCGTTTTCCGCAAAAAAACATATGGTGCTACACAGGCTTTACCATTGAAGAAATTATGGGCAAGTGGGAGTCCCGCGCAAAAACAGATGTTTCGGACGAGCTTTTATCGCTGATTGATGTGCTGGTGGACGGAGAATACGAGGAGGAGAAAAAGGATATTTCTCTTGTTTTCCGCGGCTCTGCAAACCAGCGTATTATTGATGTGCAAAAAACTCTTAAGGAAAATAAAATCGTTCTTCACATTGAATAAAAATTTCGGCAGAAGCGGTTGTTTGAAAAAACGACTGCCTCTGCCGATTTGCTTTTATTGATTTTATTGCAAAAAAAGAAAGCTATTCTTCAATAAGGTTATTGCTTTTCAGCTTTTCGATGAACGCGTCAATATCCCTTTTTGCAGTTTCGGCGTCAACATCATACTCCTGCGTAAGCATTCGGACGGCGTCCTCCTTTGTTATATCGTTGCAAAAGCAATCCCAAATAAAAGAAGCACTGCCGTTAAGGGTAATCATTCCGTTAAAATCACGGCTTGCCTTGCCCACGGGCACAACAACCACCGAGCCTGCAATTTCTCTTTTTGCAAATCCCTTTTTAATTTTCATAAATATCACCGCTTTTTTGTTTGTGTAAACAGTATAGCAGAACTGCACCGTAATTTCAAGAACAAGGGACAAGCTTGCTTTTAGGCGGCGCTTTTATTGCAATATAAACAAAATACGACGGCTAAAAAACGGCAATTTTTTCGTATTTACTATTGAAGATAGCTTGCAAATTGGGTATAATAAGCATTGGTAATTTTATAATTATTATTTTTGGCATAAAGTCAAACTGAAAGGAGTTATTCTAATGACTTATTCAAATGAAGTTGAAAAAATGTGTCCTGTTGCTCAGGGCGTTGCTCACGGTGCCGCTCCTATTCCGGAGGAGGCAAAGTGGGTAAAGGCAAAGGAAATTAAGGATATTTCCGCTTTTACTCACGGTGTAGGCTGGTGTGCTCCTCAGCAGGGCGCCTGCAAGCTCAGCCTTAATGTTAAGGACGGCGTTATTCAGGAGGCTCTTGTTGAAACAATCGGTTGCTCCGGTATGACCCATTCGGCAGCTATGGCCTCCGAAATTCTTCCGGGCAGAACTATTCTTGAGGCTCTTAATACCGCCCTTGTTTGCGACGCTATCAACACCGCTATGAGAGAGCTGTTTTTGCAGATTGTTTACGGTCGTTCACAGAGTGCTTTCTCAGACGACGGTCTTGCAATCGGCGCAGGTCTTGAGGATTTAGGTAAAGGTCTTCGCTCACAGGTTGGCACAATGTACGGCACTCTTGCAAAGGGTCCCCGTTATCTTGAAATGACAGACGGCTATGTTACCGGCATTGCTCTTGATGCAGATAATGAAATCATCGGCTACAAGTTTGTAAACTTCGGCAAGATGATGGACTTCATCAAGGCAGGCGACGACGCAAACACTGCTTTTGAAAAGGCACAGGGTCAATACGGCCGTGTTGCTGACGCTGTTAAGATTATCGACCCAAGAAAAGAATAAGAGTAGGAGGATATTATAATGG
>CALYNN010000190.1 GCA_945221685.1 uncultured Clostridia bacterium
AGATTCAAAGGATTGCCTTGACAGAAATATAACAGTCAACGGTATCAACGGAGTTATCGGACTTAAGCCTGTTCATCAGCTTTCGGACGCAGAAAAGGATGAGTCACCCAAATTTAAGGACTTATTTATTGACATCGGTGCAAAGGATAAAAGCGAATCTATGAAATATGTTAAGTTAGGAGATTTTGCATATTTCAGCTCACAGTACTACGAATTCGGTAACGGCTTTGTTAAATCAAAGGCTTTAGATGACAGAATAGGATGCGCCCTTCTCATTGAACTGATTAAGCAGGATCTTGAGTACGATACTTACTTTGTATTCAATGTTCAGGAGGAGATTGGCTTAAGAGGTTCAGGCTGTACCGCCTACGATATTCAGCCTGATATTTCAATAATACTCGAAGCCACAACTGCTGCCGATTTATGCTCAGTTACAGGCGGAGACAGAGTTTGCGTGTTGGGAGAGGGTCCCGTTGTATCCTTTATGGATTCAAGAACTGTTTATGATAAAAAGCTATATAATCTTGCTTTTGACCTTGCAGAAAAAAATTCAATTAAAATTCAAACAAAAACGGCAATAGCAGGCGGCAACGATGCAGGTGCCGTTCAGCAAGCCGGAAAGGGCTCAAGAGTTCTTGCTGTTTCTTTGCCCTGCCGTTATATTCACAGTCCTTCAAGCGTTGTAAAATTAAGCGACATAGAAGAAACAAGAAGTCTTTTAAAGGTTCTTTTAGAAAATATTTATGATTAGATTGATTAACAGTGCCGAAGAAATAAACGAATACAGCAAGATTGATTTGTTTTCTGTTCGAATCAAATCAATTCTAAAGGCTTACGGAACATCATACGGCTTTGCTTCCTTTTATTGTCAGTACGACGGCGATAACAATATTACCTCAATTATGTCAAAGCTTGATGGTGATATAACAATCTCGTATAACAATAATTGCGACCTATGTGAAACGGCTCAGTTTATTAAGGCAATAGGCTTCAACACCGTTTTAAGCGATGAAGGATTTAATTTTGAGTCACGCTTTACAACCGGAATAATAATGTCAACAAATAAAAAGCCCGATATTTTTCCCGTTTATGCAGAGCTTGACGAATACCCGAAACTTATGGATTTATTTAATTTTACTGATTACGAAACATCGGATTTTGAGCTTTGGTACGCCGATGTAAGCCACAGAATTCGCCATAACTGCGCCAAAGCATACACTCTTTGCATTAATGACGAAATAATTTCAAGCGGTATGTTTTCTGCAATGTATGACGATTATGCCGTTTTATCGGCAGTTAAAACTCAGCAGGAATTTCGTGGTCTCGGCTATGGCTCTGCCCTTGTTGGCGCAATGATGAACGATATAAAATCAACCGTTTTTCTTATGCGCGATAACGATAAAAACGAAAGCTTTTATAAAAGATTAGGCTTTGAAAATACAGGAATATGGAGAATATACAAATGAACCCATTTTTTAAACTCAGCGAAAAAATTGAAAAAGCCGATAAAATTGCTCTTGAAATGTGTAAAGAACAGTTTTCATACATTGATGATATAACTGAATACAATCAGTTAAAGGTTCAAAAGGCTTTTATTGATAACGGTATTTCCGACAGTCACTTCACTGCAAGCACCGGTTACGGCTACGGTGACAGGGGCAGGGAAACACTTGATAAGGTATGGGCGCAGGTTTTCGGCGCAGAGGATGCGCTTGTAAGGCATAATTTCACCTGCGGTACCCACACTCTTGCAACTGCACTTTTCGGCGTATTACGACCTGGCGACAAAATGCTGAGCGTTACAGGAACGCCCTACGATACTATCCACAGCGTTATTGGAATAAGCGGAGAGGGAATGGGTTCTCTTAAGGATTACGGCATTGCCTATGACGAGGTACCTTTAGATAAAAACGGTAAGCTTGATTTTAACGCAATAGAGAATGCTGTTGATGACTCAGTCACTATGGTTTACATACAGAGAAGCCGCGGATATGAGCTTAGGCCGAGCCTTTCTGTTGACGAAATTGAAAAAATATCTAAAATATCAAAGATGAAAAATCCGAATGTTATTGTAATGGTAGATAACTGCTACGGTGAATTTGTTGAAAAAAGGGAGCCTACACAGGCAGGTGCAGACTTGGCTGCAGGCTCGCTTATAAAAAATGCAGGTGGAGGAATTGCTTCAACAGGCGGATACATTGTTGGTAAAAAAGAGCTTGTTGAAAAGTGTGCCTATAGGCTTACTACTCCAGGACTCGGCAGAGAGGTCGGCGCAACATTAGGTCACAATCGCGAGCTTTATATGGGACTTTTCTTTGCGCCCCACACAGTTGGAGAGGCTCTTAAATCGGCAGTATATATTTCTGCTCTGTTTGAGCATTTCGGATATAATGTAACGCCTAAATATAATGAAATCAGGCACGATATTGTTCAGTCTCTCGGGCTTGAAAATCCCGAAAGTCTTGTTGCATTTTGTCAGGGTATTCAAAGCGGAAGTCCCATAGATAGCTTTGTTTTACCGGAGCCTTGGGATATGCCCGGCTATGACAGCAAGGTAGTTATGGCGGCGGGAGCATTTACATTAGGCTCATCTATTGAGCTTTCTGCCGACGCGCCTATAAGAGAGCCTTACTATGCCTGGATTCAGGGCGGTCTTAATTTTCACAGCGCAAAAATATGCGCAAAGCTTGCGGCACAGCATTTAGAGGATAAGAGGTTACTCAAATGAACGAATATAATTTTAAGGGAATAAAGCCGGAAAGCATCGAGCTTTTATGTCAAAACAAATTTAATGATTCACGAGAATTTTACGAGGAGCACAAGGAGGAGCTTAAGCAGGGGATAACAGTACCTATGCGCCAAATTATGCTTGACCTTAGTGAGCTCATGTACCTGTCTCTTATACACATCTCCGAGCCCCCGAGACTAGGCATGAGCTCGT
>CALYNN010000191.1 GCA_945221685.1 uncultured Clostridia bacterium
ATGTATATGGTTATAAATTCTGGAGCCTAACTCACAGATTTGATCGGATTCTCCTCGGTAGCAAATAAAAATATAATACATTTCTTAATCCTCACTTAAAATAAATCTTTTACCACAAAGCTCTGTCCTTGTAAGAAATCCGTTTTTTGAATCATAAAAATGATTATGCATATCATCATTTAGGGATATAAGCATAATTTGCTTGACGCCTTCTTGTTTCAAAACTTCTTTTGTATAATCAAGTAAATCAGATGCATATCCTTTGTTTTGATGAGCGGGATCAGTAAAAAGGTCTGTTAGATTATATCGTATCCCATCATAGTATTGCTGTAATGTTCCCAAAACAGCACTAACTATTTCCCCATCCACAATATTAACATATCCTCTAAAGGACGGATGCATCATAAATTCGAGAATTCGGATGTCTGTTCTCTAAATATTCCAATTATTCATAAAAAATGCTTGGTTATATTTTTCGGCAACTGCATGCATATTTGTTTCATTTATCCAGGCAAACATTTTATCCTCCGTATTTCAACTCATCATTCATATTTTGTATTTCATCTTCCAAAACTTCCCAAGGAAACAGTGTATATTTTACTAACATACCCTCTTTTTCACTCTGTTCTTTAGGTATCTTATTGCACTCATTACTAACAAAAGCATGATGTGAAAATATAAAGCTTCGCTGATTCTCTAAATAACCTACATCTCTACCAAGTGTAACATAAATAATTTTTGAAGATGGGAAAGCTTCTTTTATGATATCATATACATAATAAGTTGTTCTTCCTGTTGCGTGATATCCATCAACCAAGAGTATAACAGGGGATTTTTGCGTACTGTCTATATGCTCAATAGAATTTTCCAAAATGATAATGCTTTGATTTTTGTAATCATGCTTTAGTTGTATAGGATAAGTTTCAAATACATTTAACTGATATGCCAAACTAATTGCCGGAATAGCTCCTCCGCGAAGAATAGGAACAACAAAATTAATGGTTAATTTGTTCTCTTGTAAAAAATTATTGATTTTTTGCGCCAATAAGTTTATATATTCTTGATATGTATTCCAGCTCATAAGAACAAAATCTTTTTCTGTTAGCATTTAACTCCTCTTTCTTTTGTATAAAAACATAATAAAAAATTCCATCATAGATTTAACAAATTAACAGCCTACATTATTTACTTAATTTTACTAAACAAAAAAGAGCCTTGCAATGCAAGGCTCTTTTTTCCCGGCATCTAAACAAAACCGGCTATAATATGGTGGAAGAGGGTGGATTCGAACCACCGAAGCTGAATAGCGACAGATTTACAGTCTGTTCCCTTTGGCCGCTCGGGAACTCTTCCGAATATACGGCACGCAGAAGCGTACCGATTTGGAGCTGGTGAACGGACTCGAACCCCTGACCTGCTGATTACAAATCAGCTGCTCTACCAACTGAGCTACACCAGCGTTTCTTAACGCTCTAATAATATATCATAAGTTAATATATTAGTCAAGCCTTTTTTCAAATTATTTTCCCCACTCATCTATCACTTTCTGTATCATTTCGGGGCTTTTGGTGGTTATATTATCAGGCTTGCAGGCAAGCATTTTTTTTGCTTTGCGCTCGGTATCCACTGTCCAAACCGAAAGCTTATAGCCTTTTTTATGAAGCAGGCTCGAAAGCTGAGAGGAGGCAAATTTATAGTTGCAGTTTATTCCTATTGCACCGCTTTCCTCCAGCACCTCTATCAGCTTTTGCCTGTAATCATCAAAAAAGACCTTTGTGCGTGAGGGCATATAGTTAAGATAATATCTCATACCTGCGCAGTCGGACTCCTTAACTGCCTTAACATTAATCGTTTCTATTCCCGTAAGAAAAGACTGCTCAACAAGATTATATTCGGTAAGCATTGCGTAAAGAGAGTTAAGCACCTTTGTTTCCTTAATATCAAGATTAATTTGAATATTCGTATTTTTAAGCAGCTCAAATGCGCTTTCAAGCTCAACGCCGTCGTTATTTGTAACAACAATATCGTGGCTCATTACAAGAGTAGAATCGGGACGCTGGCGAATATCAAGCTCTACCACCGCGGCATTGTTATCTATTGCGGTTTTAACAAATTCAAGAGAATTCATCGGCGTATTATACGCACCGGTATGAGCAGTAATTGTAAAATTTTCCACAAAGGTCAGCTCCATTTCGTCATAGGTTTTGGTAACGGCATAGTCGGCTACACCGATAATCATTGCAACGGACACCAAAAAGGCAAATATCTGGTAGGATATATGCTTTGCCCAAGTGGGAGTCATATTTCGTTTTAAGAATTTTTTAAATTTAACCCATTTGGAAACCTTTTCAGCCATAATATAACAACTCCGAAATAAGCGGCGGCACATTGCCTTAACATTTTAGCATAAAAAATCGGGGAGCAAGGCTCCCCGTATTGCAATTAGTCCTGAGAGCTTGCCGAGTAGTTTGGTGCTTCCTTGGTAATAGATACATCGTGAGGATGGCTTTCAACCAAGCCTGCGCCTGTAATCTTAATAAACCTTGCGTTAGTGCGAAGCTCCTCAATGGTATGACATCCGCAATAGCCCATACCTGAACGAAGTCCGCCCATCATTTGATAGATAGTATCGCCCAAAAGTCCCTTATAAGGAACACGGCCTTCAACGCCTTCGGGAACAAATTTCTTTGAGCCCTTTTGGAAATATCTGTCGGCACTGCCCTTGTTCATAGCACCGAGAGAGCCCATTCCGCGATAAACCTTAAACTGACGGCCCTGATAAATTTCTGTATCTCCGGGTGATTCCTCACAGCCTGCCACAAGTGCGCCAACCATCACAACGGAGCCGCCTGCCGCAATAGCGTTTACGATTTAACCGCTGTACTTAATACCGCCGTCGGCAATTACGGGAATACCGAATTTATCGGC
>CALYNN010000192.1 GCA_945221685.1 uncultured Clostridia bacterium
TGCCTTATTTGCAAAGTCCTCGGCGTTGTAGGTTGCCCAAATGGCCCTGTCGGTGTCAGGGGCATAGCCAACGGTGTCGATACCGTTTAAAATACCGCAAAGCTTCCAGCTTCTTTGGTTAAGAATAGGGTCAAGACCGTGACTGTACCAAGGGTCGAGTATTTCCTTTGCGTATGTAGGCGAAACGGTTGTAACCTTGTTTGCGCACTCTATTCCTGCCTTCATAAAGTTAACAAGTCCGTCGTAAAGAATAAGGTTATAGTCCTGCGGCGCAATGCCTAAAACATCGTTAAGCAGCTCGTCGCCGTATTTTCCCTGATACTGAATATTGTGAATAGTGAAAACAGTTTTTATGTTTTCGTAGCCCATTCTGTTTGCATAATAGCAGCTGTAATAAAGGGGAGTAAGCGCGCTCTGCCAGTCGTTGCAGTGAATAATATCCGGCTTCCAGTCAATAGCCGGAATAATTTCAAGCACTGCTCTTGCAAAGAAAGCAAATCTTTCAGCGTCGTCGTAGTGGCCGTAAATACCGTCGCGCTTAAAATAATACTGATTGTCAAGGAAATAGTAAATTACTCCGTTAGCCTTTGCCTCAAATATTCCGCAGTACTGTCTTCTCCAGGAAACAGGCACGGAAATAGAGGTAATGAATTTCATTTGGTCTTTAAATTCCTGCTTAATTCCGTCGTAAAGGGGCATTACAACTCTGCAGCCGATAAGCCTTTTTCTTAAGGCAACAGGCAGTGAACCGGCAACATCGCCCAAACCGCCCGACGCCATAAACGGAAGCGCTTCGGAAGCAACATATAAAACCTTCATAATTATCCTCCTGATTTAATTAAATTCTTGTGCCCTTGGTAAGACAAACAGGGAAGGTCTTTGCACCTGACAGCTCTACGCCGTCCTTTATGCTTACATTCTTATCTGTAATAACACAGCTTACCCTTGAATTGTCACCCACTACGGTATCCTGCATAAGAATAGAGTCCTTAACAACGGTGTTTTTGCCGATTTTAACGCCCTTAAATATTATGCAGTTTTCAACCTTGCCCTCAATAATACAGCCGTCTGCCACAAGGGAATTCTTAAGGGAAGAATCGGGACCGTAAAGGGTGGGCATATCGTCGCGCTCCTTTGTGGAAATAGGCGAAGCAAAAAGCTTTTTCCTGTTGTCCTTTTCAAGAAGCGACATGGAAATATCATAATAGCTTTGGATTGAATCAATGGTGCCTACAAAGCTGTCGGTAGCGTCGTATGCGTAAATCTTCAGCTTGTCAACATTTGCCATTATTACATTTCGCTGGAACGAAACCTCATTTTTTGAATGAGCCGCCGTAACAAGTGTTTCAAGCAGATATTTTTTCATAAGTATAATGTTGCAGGAGTAAAATACTTCGTCGTCAGTCTGCCTGTCAAGGCTCATTTCGCGAATTCTTCCGTCGCCGTCAACCTTGTCAAAGGAAAGCACGGAGCCGATGTTTGCAGGCATTTTTCCCTTAACGCCTAAAATAGTTATGTCTGCACCGCTTTCCTCGTGCGCCGCCATAAGCTTTGAGTAGTCGGCGGAAAGAACATTGTTGCAGTCAGCCATAAGCACATAGGTCTGATTTGACTGATGCAAGAAGTTCATATTGCCGTAGATAGCGTCAATTCTGTTACCCCACATTGACGCGCTTCCCAGTGAAAACGGAGGCAAAAGATAAAGTCCGTCGTTTTTGCGGCTTAAATCCCAAGGCTTGCCTGTACCCACATGGTCCATAAGAGATTGGAAATTAGAGTTTGTTACAACACCGATTTTTGTAATACCGCTTTCAACCATATTTGAAAGAGGAAAGTCGATGAGCCTGAACCGTGAGCAAAACGGAACCGAGCCCATAGTTCTCATAGCGGTAAGGGAGTCAAGAGCCTCCTCGTGAATATTTGCGAATATAACGCCTAATACTGTTTTGCCGTTCATAGCTTATACCTCCTCTCCTGATTTTATCATTATTCCGGGAGCAACATAGCTTCCTGTCTTAACCGTAGCGTCTGCGCCGATAACTGCAATGCCCCAATCCTCCGGATTTTCAAGCTGCTCGGGGATTTCTCCTATTTTAGCGTCCTCGCCGATAACTGCGTTTTCCGCAACGATAGAGTAGTAAACCTTTGCACCCTTCTTAACCGTAACACCCGGCATCAGCACGCTGTATTTAACATCTGCGCCCTCCTCAATAGTAACATTTGAGGAGATTACACTGTAATCAACATTACCCTCGATTTCACAGCCCTCGCTGATTGATGAATTTTCAACAACGGCATCCTTGCCTATATAGTGGGGCGGAGCCATTGGATTTCGTGAGTAAATTCTCCAGCTTGTGTCGCTTAAATCAAGGTCAACATTAGGATTGATAATATCAAGGTTTGCCTCCCATAAGGAGTCGATTGTGCCAACATCCTTCCAGTAGCCTCTAAACGGAAATGCAAACATTCTTTCGCCGGCGTTAAGCATTGTGGGAATAATGTTTTTACCGAAATCGTTTGATGAGCCTTCGGTGTTTTCGTCTTGAATAAGATACTGCTTAAGCTTATCCCAACTGAACACATAAACGCCCATTGAAGCCTTGTTGCTCTTCGGCTGGGCAGGCTTTTCAGCAAATTCGTATATCTCGTCGTTATCATTTGTGGCAAGAATTCCGAAGCGCGAAGCCTCCTCCCACGGTACCTCAAGCACTGCAATGGTGCAGGCGGCGTTATTCTTTTTGTGAAAATCAACCATCTTTGCGTAATCCATTTTGTAAATGTGGTCGCCCGAAAGAATAACAACATATTCGGGGTAGTATTTTTCAATGAATTTTATGTTTTGATAAATTGCGTTTGCCGTACCCTTGTACCTGTCTCTTATACACATCTGCCGCTGCCGACGATG
>CALYNN010000193.1 GCA_945221685.1 uncultured Clostridia bacterium
GTCCTCAAGCCTTTCTCTGATTTTTGATCAGGTGTACTCATTATATACCTGTGTAGACTTAACATTAACGGCTCCATCAAGATTAACAGAGCCTGCAAGAACCTGGTCGCCCTCTCCCTTTGATACGGGAATTGACTCGCCGGTAAGGGCCTTCATATCTATTTCGGCATTGCCCTCAACAATTACGCCGTCTATATCAAGCTTATCACCCGGGCGGATTATCATTATGTCGCCCACATTAACGGCTTCGGGACTAACGGTTATCTCCTTGCCGTCACGAATTATCGTAACCTCTTGAGGCTTCAGCTCCAGCATATCCTTAATTGATTTTCGGCTTTTTTGTACCGCAAGGCTTTGAAGAAATTCGCCGATTGTAAACAGAAACATTACGGCACAGCCCTCAACATATTCGCCAACGGCAAAGGCTCCAAGGGACGCAATACTCATTAGGAAATTTTCATTAAACACATCGCCGTGAATAATACCCTCAACCGCTTCCTTAATAATGCCGAAGCCCATAATCAAATACGATATTCCGAAGCAAATCAAATACACAAAGTTGGGAACCGACAATACTCCACGCTCGGTAAGCTCGCTTAATATGTAGCCGGCAACAAGAAGAACGCCTCCTACAGCTACCTTAAATGCAAAATCCTTTTTGTTTATTTCCTCGTGGGCGTGGTCGTGGCCGCAGCCGCAGTCGTTGCCGTGATGATGCTCGTGGCCGCAACCGCAATCGCAATCGCAATTTGTATGCTTATTTTCTTCCATAATTATTCCTCCACATGCTCGACGGCACAGTTAATAATTGTTTTAACATGGTCATCGGAAAGAGAGTATATTATGCTCTTTCCCTGCCGTCTGTATTTTATAAGATGATTTTGCTTTAAGACTCGGAGCTGGTGGGATATAGCCGTTTGACTCATTTCAAGCCTTTTGGCTATATCGCCGACGCAAAGCTCGCCGTCAAAAAGCGCCGCAAGTATTCGTATTCGTGTTGAATCCGAAAACACCTTGAACAGATCTGCTAAATCATAAATAATTTCTTCATCAAGCAATTCTTCACTCATAGCTTCGGCTCCTTCGCTCTTTATATGAACAACTGTTCATATGAGCATTATAGCCTACTTATTGAATATTGTCAACTGTTTTTTCAAATTAATTGTTGCCAGCATAACATCATCCGCCTTAACGCCCTTGCCCTTTAGCTGATTTACTAAATCCTTTTCGGTTATTCCGGCGTATTTCAAATCCTCCTCCATAATTTTGCCGTCGATAATAACATTAATGCAAAGCCCCTCTCTTTCAGGCGCGAAATTAAAATCGTTGGGGTTAAGCTGTCTTTTTGCAGGCACAGGCAAAAAGCTGATTTTTCCCGTGGTTTCCATTATTGCATAGTCAATGTCGGACAAATCAAAATATCCGTTGGTTCGTGCACTTACAAGCAAATCGTTTATTTCTATTTTTGCTTTCTTAAGGCTTTTGCGGTTTACCTTTCCGTTTTCCATAAGAATTATCGGAGTTCCCGAAATAAAGCTGCGCACCTTAACGCTTTTTTGCGAAAGCTTTGAAAAGATTATGGCTACAAGAGCATAAATTGTCATAGCGGCAATGCCCTTATACCATTCAAGATCAATGTTGGTAGCCATTTCCGCTGCTATTGAACCGATAGATATTCCTACAATGTAATCAAAAAAGCTCAGCTCGCTTATCTGTCTGTATCCTATAAGCTTTGTAAGAATAAACAAATATGTTGCCGACACTGTTGAAAGAATAATTATATAAACAAGTTCCATAAAATCACCTGTAATATTTTGTGCAAAATTCTTATTTATATTTACAAAAAACTATGATATAATAAATATCATTTTACACATTGCCGAAATGCAGACGGAGGTGAGTCATTGAGTGTTTTTTCAGATAAGCTTAAAATAAGCACGGCAATTTTCGGATTAGCCACAAATTTTGCTTTGTTCTTATTAAAGCTGTATGTGGGAATAAGCTCAAACTCGCTTTCAATTTACTGCGACGCAATCAATAATTTAGGTGATACGCTCTCCTGCATTATTGCAATAGTCGGCTTTGCCGCCGCAGTAAAGCTGACTCAACGAAGGAGCAACAGGCTTCAGTCTCTTTGCTCCTTTGTCATCGGATGTGTCGTTGCGGTTGCCGGTGCATATTTTGCATATAGCGGAGTTGAAAGAATGATGTACCCCGTTGTTGTTACATATTCGGTAAAATATGCGGTATTAGTGGCTTTAACCGTAATCGTTAAGATGATAATGGGAATTGTTTACACCTATGTAAACAAAAAGGAAGACTCTCCTGTGCTCAAGGCTTTGGCTATTGACAGCTTTCTTGACTGTGCAATAACAGCTGCGGCACTTATGGGATTTTCACTTACGGTAAAGATTAACTTTGCCATTGACGGAATTGTGGGAATTGTTATAGGCATAATCGCCGCCGCAGGAGCAATTAAAACTGCCGTTCAACAGGCTAAAAGCCTTATTAACGACTGAAAACAAATAAAAGAGGGAAAAACCATGAAAGAAAATGCAACAAAAGAAAAAAAGCAAAAACGAACAGCAAAAAAGCGTTTTAAAATTTTTCTAAAAATTCTACTAATTATCGTACTTGCTATTGCCGTTTTAGGCGTCGCTTTAGCAGTTGTTAACACCGTTGGCAACAAGTCAAACAAAAATTTCATAGGCACAATCAAGCCTGTTGAATACGAAAATCAGCTTGTTCCTGTGGAGGACGAAAACGGTGCAGCATTTGTTACCGACGGCGAATTCAAAATAATGCAGCTTACGGATGTGCATATCGGCGGCGGATTTATGAGCATTAAGAAGGACTCTATGGCGCTTAATGCCTGTCTCTTATACACATCTCCGAGCC
>CALYNN010000194.1 GCA_945221685.1 uncultured Clostridia bacterium
GGATATACCGGTTCATTACGAGGGTGATTGCAGGACAAGACGGTGGGCATATGATGTAATCTCGCAGATGTATACCTTTCCGAATATATGTGAAAAAATAGCTTCGGGCAGGGGACTGCCCCGTAAGTTTTATAAAAAGCCCTTTTACCTTTGCGAATATGCTCACGCTATGGGCGTAGGAGCAGGCGAGCTTGAAAGATATGTTAAGTGCTTTTACAGTGCAGATAATATGCTGGGCGGCTGTATATGGGAATTTGTCGACCACGCGGTTTATCACGAAAGCGGTAAGTATGAATACACATACGGCGGCGACCACGGCGAAATGAAGCACGACGGAAATTTCTGCGTTGACGGTCTTTTTTATCCCGACAGAGCACCTCATTCGGGAGCAAAGCAGATGAAAAACTGCTATCGCCCTGTCAGAGCGTCTATGTTGGACAGTGATAAGTTTCTGTTTACTAACCATAGGTATTTTGAAAATGCCCAAATGACAGTGAATTATAAGGTGCTTCAAAACGGATTTGTCGTAAAAGCAGGCAGCTTTGATATTGATATTGAGCCGCAGGATTGTGCTGAATATGATATTGAACGCTTTGAATATGACAGCACAAAGCGGCAGAGTGTGCAGTTTGAATATTTTGAAAACGGAAGAAGTATAGCCTTTGAGGAAATTATTTTTACCGAGGGTAAGCTTTGCAGTACGGCTTGCAATAAGCCGCCGTCGGTAGTTGCCACAAAAAACAACAGTGCAATAGGCAACAGGCTTTATGTTACCTTTGATAACGGCTCAATGATTTTTAATATGAAAACAGGCACTATTGACTCCTATATAGTTTCCGGCAGAGAGCTTATCAATCAGCTTCCGGAGGGTAGCTTTAAGGGGATGGGCGTTCAGCTATACAGAGCACCCCTTGATAACGATATGAATTTGAGACGAGCTTGGGAAAGGCTCGGACTCGATAAGGCCGCCAACTATGCTTCAAATGTTAAATACAGCCTTGACAGCAACGCCCTTAAAATCAGCTTTGTAACTAACGTAAAAACTCCCTGCTATGCAAAAGCGGCAGTTGTAAACACGGTGCTGTATGTTTATTCAAACGGCGAAATTAAGGCGGAATACCACGCTGCTTCAGGCAAAAGGATTGATTATCTGCCTCGCTTCGGCGTTCAGCTTGAGCTTAACAGACAGTTTGAAAATATTAAATATTTCGGCTTGGGTCCCGATGTAAATATGCCCGATTTTAAGGAGCACGCAGTAAGCGGAATTTACGAAACCACCCTTGCCGATATGCCCGAAAACTATATTAAGCCGCAGGAAAGCGCAGTAAGATGCGAAACCGTATTTGCCGAAATTACCGACGGTGATTCGGTAGGAATTCGCATTGAGGCGGTTAATAAGCCGTTTATATTCAGCGCAAGGTCAATTACTCCAACCCAATGCGCAAAGGCGATGCACCGTGAGGATTTAACGGATAACACCTGCTGTGTAAACATTGACGGCGAAATGCTTGGCGCAGGCTCCAACTCCTGCGGTCCTCCGCCGTCTAAGCAATTTAGACCGGGCAGGACGGCAGGCAAAAGCTTATCCTTTGTAATTAAACCCATAGGTGAATGATATGGAAATGCAAAAAAAATTCCGAGTAGGAACTGATATTGTTAAAATCAGCAGGATTGAGGATAGCATTAAAAGCGACTCGTTTTTGCATAAGGTCTATTCCGACAGGGAAAGGGAATACTGCCGCCGTGCAGAAAGCTATGCAGGTATTTTCGCCGCAAAGGAGGCGTATTTTAAGGCTCTCGGACAGGGAATTAAACTGCCTTTAAGTAATGTTGAGGTTTTGCACGACATCAACGGAAAGCCTTATATTAACGGTGTGGAAAATTGTGATTTGTCAATTTCGCACGACGGCGAATATGCAGTTGCGACTGTAATAATTTGGTAAACCTTTCAGTAAAAATAAAGGATTTTTCGGTGATAATATGAGAATTCTTTCAGCGAAGCAAATAAAGCAGGTTGAGCAGAGAGCCTTTGACGGCGAATACACAGAGGCAGGTCTTATGCTTAACGCAGGAACCGCCTGCTTTAAAAAAATTATAAAAGAAAAATACGATTTGGTAAGCAAGGGAAGCACCGCTGTGGTGTGCGGCAACGGAAAGAATGCAGGCGACGGCTTCGTAATCGCCAAGCTTCTTAAGGAGCAGGGCTTTGAGGCTTGCATTGTTTTGGCAGATAAAAAGCCCGAAATTGCCGAACCGCTTATGTATTTTAACGAAGCGGTTGAAATGTCTGTTCCCGTAATAAATGCCGAGGATTATTCGTTTAACTGTGCGGACTGTATTGTTGACTGCCTTTTCGGCATAGGCTTTCACGGCTTTCCCAAGCCGCCTTTTGACAGGGTGATTAATGAAATTAACAATAGCGGTGCGTTTGTTGTTTCTATTGATACTCCGTCGGGTACGGATGCAACAACAGGCGAGGCTCAGCTTGCCGTCAGTGCCGATATGACGGTTGCAATATCAACACTTAAGTATGCTCATATTCTGCCTCCTGCAAACCGCCTGTGCGGTGCAGTTTCAACAGTAAAAATCGGCATACCCGAATCCTGCTACGATGACGATTCCTGCTACGCTCATACAATAACGAAAGGCGAAGTGCGCGCCTGCTTTGAGCCGAGGGATAAAAATTCCCACAAGGGAAGCTTTGGCAGGCAGCTTAATATCTGTGGCTCATATCTTATGCCCGGTGCGGCTGTTATTGCGGCAAAGGCGGCGATTAAAACAGGGGTACGACTGCTTAAATGCGCCTTTCCTAAATCCATATATAATGTGATTACCTCTCATC
>CALYNN010000195.1 GCA_945221685.1 uncultured Clostridia bacterium
CTTTGCAATAATACCACATCATTTTTCCTTTGTCAACACTTTTTTTGATATTTTTCTAATCCTAATTAACACCCCGCCTTGTGTTTCAAAACATATGTGATAAAGGCTCAATATGGGTTATTTATATCAGGTGCACTATATATATTATATACATATTATATAGCACACATAATACTGTATTACACAAGTCTGTTTTCGGTTGGTATTACTGTTTTTGCCTTATCAATAAAATTTTCTATGCTCTCATAATAGATGTCATAATCCATAAAAGAAAATTTTTCCTCGTCGTAAGAAAAAACCTTTGCATTTTCATCAAAGCCGAAGGTTTTTGTGTTTTTGTATGCAACGCCTGTCCCTGCAAGAAGAACAACTGCGGCACACAGAAATATCGCTGTAATTTTCTTTTTCATAGCTAACTCCTTTAATTTTTTACATATTCTTCATCAAGCAGCTCACCGAGAGCCGTTGCGAAAAGTCTTGCGGAATAACAGGCTTCGTCAAGAGTATTGGCGTCTGTACCGATTTCCAAAAGAAATGAATTTTTTGTTTCAAACATATTATATTTCCTTTCGGAAAACAAAATCGGTCGCATAAGCCCCTCGTATTTTTCGTTAACCTTATTTTGTATTGCCAAATCAAAGCGCAGGTTATATTCCCAATCGGGAAAGCTTTTTACGGAGCCGTACTCCACCCCTGCAATTATCATCATTTTTGCCGCCTTTTTTCCGTTAACCACGGCAGTAGGCTTAACCTTTGTATTGTTGTCATATGTAATATCGTCGCGGTGAACATCAATGGTAATTTCTATTGACGGATACTGCTCAAGATACTTTTCCACAACCTTGCGGGAGGAGTCGTAGGAGCTGTTGTAATCGGTATCGTGAATTTCCGTATCGTGAATAACATTAAAGCCCTGCATTTCGAGATAATTACACAATTCGTCTCCCACCCTCACCATATTTTTTGCATTGTCATCTGAGCGAAGGTCGAGAGACTTTGTATAATAACACACATCAAGAAGCGTATAGCTTTCGGTTGTATGACTGTGGTAAACAAGAATTGACGGTTCGGATTTATCTTGGATAGTGAGTTCAGCCTTCTGATTAAGGAGCTCCTCAATATTGAGCTTATAAAACGATTCGGGTATTTTACTCCGGACCTCAACTCCGTTGAAGGACACAAGATTTCCCCCACCGAAGTAATCCTCTTCACTCGTTTTGCCCTTTACCTTTTCATTTTTTATTGTTTTTTCTTCCTGGCTCATGAGCTTTGCTATATCAGCAGGTGTTTCTGTAATATCTGAATATAGGTCGCTGTCCTTCCCCGTTATTCGCATCACCTGCTGCGCTTCTTGTGTGGTGGTATTAGTATTGTCACTTTTTTTGTTTTTATCATTAGAAGCGGAGGTAATTTTTTTCGCCGCCGAAACAGGATTAAAAACAGCCGCTACGCCCTTTGTTAACGCAGTAATTTCTGTTGTCATGGAGGGAGCAAAATTAAACGCTAAAAAAAGAGCTAATAAAATTGATATAATATTAATAGATAAAACAGTAACATCTTTTTTCATAAAATTCACCGCGTATATATAATGTTATTATATATATACTTATGAAAAAACCTGTCGCAATATACTAACTGAGCAAAGAAAAAATTTCCTGCGGGGAAGCATTCCTTTGCAGGCAGGTATTTATAGACATACCGATAAGCTTTGCGCCGCAGTCAATAACCCTGTCAATTTCTCTGGGAGTAACAAACATCACCTCATCACTGCTATCATTTTTTATAACGGAGGTGGAAACAACCGTGGGAATACCTACAGAAACCACAGGTATGCCGAGTGTAGCCTGAGAAAGCTCAAATCTGTGATTACCTACTCCCGAGCCGGGAGCAATGCCGCTGTTGCTGAGCTGAACAGTTGTACCCAATCGCTCGGCAGAGGAAGCGGCAAGGGCGTCAACGGCTATAACGCAGGAGGGCTTAATTATATCCGCAATGCCCTTTACGATTTCTGCAGATTCTATTCCGGTATCGCCCAAAACGCCTGTGGAAATACTTGACACGCAGAAAAAATCAAAATCCTTAAAAATCTCGTTATCCTTAAGGTGACGCGTAGAGAGAACATAATTATTTGTAATGGGGCCGAGCGCGTCTGCCGTTATATCAAGATTCCCAATGCCTGCCACAAGAACGGAATCCATATTTTCAGGCAGGAGAGATTTCAGAATTTTCGCCAGTCTGTCGAGTCTGCCGTCAAAAATATCGGTATTATTAACAAACGAGTCCACATCGCAGGTTATATATTTTCCCACAGGCTTACCTATTGCCTGCGCGCCCTTTTCGTTAATTACAGTAACTGTTGTAACCGAGTTGTGCTCCTCGATTTTCACTCCGTCTATAACTGTTTTGTCGGCAGATTCATAGGATTCCACCGCCAAATCGGTACGATTTTCCATATTAAACACCCTTTAAACACTGTTTTTTATGCGTTTTCAATAAAAGTATATCCAAAAATAAAAAAATACTTGCAATTTTAAAAAAGGTATGATAATATCTATAAGAATAAAAGACACAGGGAGTATTCCCTTTATATCTAATCCGCACGATTAAAGGAGTGAGAAATATGCCAAACATTAAGTCTGCAAAGAAAAGAGTAAAGGTTAACGCTACTAAGGCCGCCAACAACAAGGCCGCTAATTCTGCACTTAAAACAGCTATCAAAAAGGCTAATGCCGCTATTGAAGCAAACGCAGCCGATAAGGACGAGCTTGTTAAGGACGCTGTTAAAAAGATTGACAAGGCTGCCGCAAGCAACCTTATCCACAAGAACTG
>CALYNN010000196.1 GCA_945221685.1 uncultured Clostridia bacterium
AGTCAACGGTGGTGAAAAGCTCTAACTCTCTGCCCAATTTGTTGTGGTCGCGCTTCTTTGCCTCCTCAAGCATTACAAGGTGCTCCTCAAGCATGGAAGCCTTGGGGAAAGCAGTGCCGTAAACTCTGCAAAGCATTTTGTTTTTAGCGTCGCCTCTCCAGTATGCGCCTGTGCAGTTGGTAAGCTTAAACGCCTTAACAACCTTCATATCCATAAGGTGAGGACCTGCGCAAAGCTCGGTAAATTCACCCTGCTTATAAAAGCTGATTGCCTCGCCCTTATCGTTATGCTCTTTAATAAGCTCTACCTTGTATGGCTCGTTTTTGCTCTCCATAAGCTCTATTGCCTCTGCGGCGGGAAGCTCAAAGCGCTCAATCTCCAAGCCCTCTTTAACAATTGCCTTCATTTCCTTTTCAATTTTTTCCAAATCCTCGGGAGAAAAGGGAGTTTCAACATCAAAGTCGTAGTAAAAGCCGTCGTTAATTGCAGGGCCGATAGTGAGCTTTGCTTCGGGATAAAGCCTTTTAACAGCCTGCGCCATTATGTGAGAGGCGGTGTGGTTAAAGGCTTTTCTGCCGTCCTCATCGTCAAAGGTAAGCACCTCAAAATCGCAGTCGGTGTCGATTGCAGTTCGTAAATCCATAACCTTGCCGTTGATTTTGCAGCAGCAAGCGTTTCTGTATAATCCCATAGAGATTTCCTTTGTTACCTCTGCGGCGGTAATTCCTGCCGCAAGCTCCTTAACAGAGCCGTCTTTTAATGTGATTTTCATAAAAATCCCTCCAAAAAATAAAAGCACCCTGAAAAAATCAGGGTGCAGTATTAGCACGGTTCCACCTGAATTGCACATAATTCTTTTATACTATTATGTGCCCCTCATTTTCTTTAACGCAGAAATACGGCCTGCCATTTCCTGCAGACGCTCCGAGGCGGTAAAGTGCAACCCTCGCCAAGCGTTTTCACCAACCACGCCCTCTCTTTAGGCTAATGAAGCAAATCGTGTCCTCATCAAAGCTTTATGGTATTATACAACTAAAAAAATAAACTGTCAAGCCTGTAAGCAATGTAATAAGCAAGAGATAAAGGGGAGCAGAATTTCTGTGCTGCACAAATTATATTAGGTGTTTTCGAGGAGCTCCTTGTAAAATTCGCAGTAGTCCACACGCTTTTCGGCGGTGAAGGCCATTGCTTCTCTCGGGTGTCTGTTAAGCTGGCCCGTAAGCATATACTGAACATCGTATCCCCAAACAACTCCGCTTTCCTTAAGAGGAATAATGTACCTTTCAATAAAGGTCAGCAGGCTGTAAAGACTGTATTTCGGATTTTTAAGAAAGCCTAAAAGCAGCTCCATAGCGCAGTTTCCTGCGCCTCTGCCCATACCGGAGGCGGTGGCGTCAAGGAACGAAACACCGTAGGACATTGTTTCAACAGTATTTGCAAAGGCAAGGTTTTGGTTGTTGTGGGCGTGAAAGCCTACTGCCTTGCCGCATTTTTCTGCCGCCTCAAGATATTTTTTTGCAAGGTTACCTGCCGATTCGGGATAAAGAGAGCCGTAGGAATCTACAAGATAGATTACATCAACATGGCTTTCACCCAGCATTTCAAGAGCCTCCTCAACCTGCTCGGAGTTAGCCTGACTTATTGCCATAATGTTGCAGGTGGTTTCGTAGCCTAAGCTGTGAAAATGCTCAATCATTTCGATTGCCGCAGGGATTTGGTGAATGTAGCAGGCAACGCGCACCATATCTATAACGCTTTCGCTTTTCGGCAAAAAGTCCTCTTTAAAATCGCATCTGCCCACATCTGCCATAACGGCAATTTTCATATCGCTTACATTGTCGCCGACTATTGAGCGAATATCTGCCTCGTCGCAGAATTTCCACTTGCCGAACTTCTTGGGGTCAAAAAGATTTTTTGAAGCCTTGTAGCCGAATTCCATATAGTCAACGCCGGATTTAATGTTGGTTTTATAAAGCTCTGTTACAAATTCGTCGGTAAATTCAAAGTTGTTGCAAAGACCCCCGTCTCTGATTGTGGCGTCCAGCACCTTAACATCTGTGCGCACGGACATAAGATTTCCTTTTCTTGCTGTCATAATTAGTACCTCGCTGGTTATTTATTCGGCGTTGCGTATTTTGCTTCGCCGTTGCAGTTGAGAGTGTAAGTATTTCAATACACTTTAAGACTTTAAAGTCCCACCACTTTAAAGCGATTGAATACATTATAGCAAAACAAGTCTGCAAGGTCAAGAGTAAATTTTATTATTTTAAACAAAAAACCGACCGGAAAAATCCAAGTCGGTTTTAAAATGTCGGGTTAAAATATAGTGCAACGCAAAAGACAGCAACCGATGCCGGCAATAAACATTAATTATTTATCTCGGCGCGGTTCAGCCCGTTTATCGCGTCTGTTAGTCCTTTGCGTGACCTGCGGCACCGAATACCACATCAATCTTGTGAGCAACAACCTCTTCAATAAGCTCTCTTGCGGGAGTGAGGTACTGCCTTGGGTCAAAGTGAGTCGGGTTCTCGGCAAAGTGCTTTCTAACTGCGGCAGTCATTGCAATACGAATGTCGGAGTCAACATTGATTTTGCAAACAGCCATAGAAGCTGCCTGACGAAGCATATCCTCGGGAATACCGATAGCGTCGGGCATTTCGCCGCCGTACTGATTAATCATCTTAATGTGGTCCTGATTAACGGAGGACGCACCGTGAAGAACGATTGGGAAGCCGGGAAGCTGCTTGCCAACCTCCTCAAGAATATCAAAACGAAGCTGAGGCTT
>CALYNN010000197.1 GCA_945221685.1 uncultured Clostridia bacterium
AACCGTTTTAACATATTCTCCTCTTTTCATCACGCGGAAAAAACGGGCGCAAGCTCGTTTTTTCTGTTTTTATGGGGTTATTTAATGTTTCATATGAAACATTAGCCCGTGACAAACTTTAATTGTTTCATATGAAACAATTTGAACAACAATATATTGTATAGCTTCTTTTGTCAACACAATTAACAAAATAAATTTATAAATGTTTCATGTGAAACGCTTGCACCTTATAGCACTATGATGTATAATTAAAGCTACGGAGGTGCTGCAATGGGAAAAACAGTATCAATTTTTAATCAAAAAGGCGGTGTTGGTAAAACCACCACCTGCGTTAACTTTGCCGCCGCATTAGGCTGCAAGGATAAAAGTGTTTTGCTTGTGGACCTTGACCCACAGGGAAACTCTACAAGCGGTGTAGGCTTCGATAAATCCGAAATAGAAATCTCGGTATATGATGTTCTAATTAACGATGTACCTGCGGCAGACGCTGTAATTGTTACAAGCTTCAAAAATGTTTCCCTTTTGCCTGCAAATATGAACTTGGCAGGAGCGGAGTTGGAGCTTGCAGAGCAAGAGGACAGGTTTAAGGTGCTGAAAAAAGCCCTTGCGCCTATTGTGATGAATTATAACTACATAATCATCGACTGCCCTCCAAGCTTGGGATTATTGAGCCTTAATGCACTTACTGCTTCCGACACGCTGATAGTTCCCCTTCAGTGCGAATATTACGCGTTAGAGGGATTAAGTCAGCTTTTAGGAACCGTTCGCACGGTAAAGCAGCATTATAACGAGCATTTAGAGCTTGAGGGAGTGCTTTTTACTATGTATGACAGCAGATTAAAGCTTAATCAACAGGTTACTGCCGAGGTAGATAAGTATTTTCCAAACAAGGCATATAAAACAATGATACCGCGAAGCGTAAAGCTTGCTGAGGCACCAAGCTACGGAATGCCCGTTTTGTATTACGAAAAGTATTCAAAGCCAAGCTTTGCATATAAAAAGTTTGCAGATGAATTTTTGAAAAATCAATAAGAGGTGAATTATGGCTAAAAAGCAATCAGGACTTGGCAAGGGTTTAAATGCGCTGATGCTTGAAAACTCTGTTGAGGGTATGACCGCAACTAACACATTGCCTATTAACGACATTGAGCCAAACAAGGACCAGCCTCGTAAAACCTTTGACGAGGGTGCCTTGCAGGAGCTTGCAGACAGTATTACTCAGCACGGCGTGCTTCAGCCGTTGCTTGTTCGCCCTATACCCTCGGGCGGTTATCAGCTTGTTGCCGGTGAGCGCAGGTGGCGCGCTTCCCGTATGGCAGGCTTAAAGGAGGTTCCCGTTGTAGTTAAGGAGCTTTCCGATATTGAAACAATGGAAATTGCCATTATCGAAAATCTTCAGCGCGAGGATCTTAATCCTATTGAAGAAGCAGAGGGACTGCAGGCATTGATAGACCGTTGCGGCTTTACTCAAGAGCAAATTGCCGTTTCAGTTGGAAAGTCAAGACCCGCAATCGCAAATGCACTGCGACTTCTTAAATTGCCCGAAAGTACGCGGAAAATGACGCGAGACGGCGTAATTTCGGCAGGTCACGCAAGGGCGTTGCTTGCCTTTGATAATCCGCTGATTATTGAAGAGGTGGCAAAAAATATAGTAGAAAAGGCACTTACTGTTCGTGATGTTGAGCGTTTAGCAAAAACAGCCACAAGAGATACTAAGCCTCAAAGGCATACGAAGCGCCGTGACCCCTTTTACGACGAGGTGGAGCTGAGTCTTTCAGAGGTGCTTGGCAGACGAATAAAGGTATATAGCGGCAGAGGCAAGGGAACACTTGAAATTGAGTTCTACTCTGTTGAGGATTTAAAGGATATTGCAAACAAGTTAGGAGAATAGAAAAATGTTAGATATTAAATTTGTAAGAGAAAATCCCGAAATCGTTAAGGAAAACATAAAGAAAAAGTTTCAGGATAAAAAGCTTCCTCTTGTTGACGAGGTAATTGAGCTTGACGAAAAGCGCAGAAGCACCATGGCAAGAGCCGACGAGCTTCGCGCAAACAGAAACAGACTTTCAAAGGAAATCGGCGGACTTATGGCTCAGGGCAAAAAGGACGAGGCTATGGAAATTCGCCAAAGAGTTGCCGAGCAGGCAAAGGAGCTTGAGGAGCTTGCCGCCGCAGAAAAGGAGCTTAACGAAAAGGTAACATCCATTATGATGACAATACCTAATATTATCGACGAGTCAGTGCCGATAGGTAAGGACGACAGCGAAAATGTTGAGGTTCAGCGCTACGGCGAGCCAGTTGTTCCCGACTACGAAATTCCGTATCATACCGATATTATGGAAAGCTTTAACGGAATAGATTTAGAGGCGGCAGGCAGAGTTGCCGGCAACGGCTTCTACTATCTTATGGGTGATATTGCAAGGCTTCACAGCGCAGTAATCAGCTATGCAAGAGATTTTATGATTGACCGCGGCTTTACCTATGTTGTGCCTCCCTTTATGATTAGGTCAAATGTTGTAACAGGCGTTATGAGCTTTGAGGAAATGGACGCTATGATGTATAAAATCGAGGGCGAGGACCTTTATCTTATCGGCACCTCGGAGCATTCTATGATAGGTAAGTTTATTGACACAATTACTCCCGAGGAGGAGCTTCCCAAAACTCTTACCTCATATTCTCCCTGCTTCCGAAAGGAAAAGGGCGCTCACGGTATTGAGGAGCGCGGCGTTTACCGTATTCATCAGTTTGAAAAGCAGGA
>CALYNN010000198.1 GCA_945221685.1 uncultured Clostridia bacterium
ACCGAAACGTATCACGCAGTAAAGGCGGCTTACGATATTCCCGGTCCTGTTTACATTAGAATTAACCGTGGCTTTGACCAGGTTATTTATAAGAATATTGACGACTGTAAGTTCGACTACAAGAAGGCTTCGCTTATGAACGACGGTACCGATATTACCGTTATTGCATGTGGCTCCTGTGTATTTGAAGCAATGCAGGCTGCCCGTATGGCAGAAGCAGACGCAGGACTTAAGGTTCGCGTTCTTAATATGCACACCATTAAGCCTCTTGATGAGGAAGCAGTTATGTCTGCGATTATGGATACACGCAGAATTATTACCGTTGAAGACCACGAGGTTATGGGCGGTCTCGGTTCTGCTGTTGCCGAGGTTGTTGCAAAAAGCGGTAAGGCATGTGCCTTTAAGATGCTTGGTCATCAGGACGCTTTCTCAACAATCGGCTTGCAGGAGGATTTGCTTGCTATGGCAAAGATTGACGCTAACGGTATTAACGAAGCTATTGCCGAAATGATGCACGCTGACTTTGAAGCAGATGACGCTTGGGATGATGAATTCTAAATTGTTCAACTGAATTTGTATCGTCACAATTTGAAAGGAGTGTATTATTATGGCAAGTGATGAAACCCGCTACACCAATAAGGTGTTTATGGCAGCGGCATTGCCGCTACTTAAAACTATTGCCACTGATGTTCCCGAGCTTAAGAAAAAGTTCGAGGGTGTAAATGCAATATATCAGGTTTCCGCCAAGGTTAACGCTGAGGAAAAGGAGGCTACCCACTTTATTATAGAAAACGGTGAGTGGTCTGTTAAATTAGGCGAATATCTCGGTCAGGAAAAAATCGACGCCGAGCTGGAATTTTCATCCTTAGAAAGAATGAACGAATTTTTCAAAGGAAAAATGACCTCTCTTCCTAAAATGAAAATAAAGTCCTTCGGCAAGTTTATTAAGTTTATGATGGTTCTGCTTAAAATGTCTTCACTTTTAAGCATTGCCGAGCCGCCGGAAAATGATGAGGAGCTTTCGCTTCTGCTTTGTAAGCTCTATTTCTATCTGCTTTCCTCCGGTATTTCTCAGCTTAATAAAATGGAGCATCCGGCTGTTCACGAGTGGGCACTTAAAAGTCCCGACCGTTGCTATCAGTGGGCTGTTGAGGGTCATCCCGAATGTACCGCATATATGCGCGTTAAGGCAGGTAAGTCAAGAGCCGGCAGAGGTGAGTATAAGCGCTCAAAGCCGTTCTTCTGTATGAAGTTTGACTGCGCAACATCTGCCCTTAAAATTCTTTTGGGAACCGGTGATATGTTCCAAATGACCGCCAATAAGCAGCTTATTATGGAGGGCGCTCCCGAATTTGGCGTTCAGATAGGCGACTATATGATGCTTGTGGGAAGCCTTGCAAAATAAATATTTTCAGCATTAAATTTTGCCGCAGGGGAGTTTGGCTTCCTTGCGGCAGTTTTTTTGTCTTATTTAACTAAAAAAATTTAAAAATCCTCCTGCAAAATTAATAAACATTTGCGCTATTTAATGTTGCATTTTATTTCTTTTGTGGTATCATAATACCAACGGAGTGTTTTCCGTTTTTATTACAAATTCTTGGAGCTTATTATGAAAAAAACTGTGGATAAAAAAACTAAAATTATTTGCACCTTGGGTCCTGCAACCGATGACCCGAAGGTGCTTGAGGAAATGATTGCTTCGGGTATGGATGTGGCAAGATTTAACTTAAGCCACGGCTCATATCAGGATCACGAAAAAAGACTTGAAGAGGTTGTTGCCGTTCGCAAAAAGCTTAATTTGCCAATCGCAACGCTTCTTGATACAAAAGGACCCGAGGTTCGCCTAGGCGATTTTGAAAATCCTGAGGGAGTTACGGTAAATTCGGGGGATAAATTTGTTCTCACCACCGTAAAATGTATGGGTAATTCCGAAAGATGCTATGTAAATTATGAGGGACTGCCTGCCGATGTGTCTGTCGGAACAATGATTTTGATTAACGACGGCTTAATCTCAATGAGGGTTGACTCCGTAAACGGCACTGATATATGCTGTACCGTTGTTGACGGAGGCTTGCTGACTAATCATAAGGGAGTAAATGTTCCTAATATTGACCTTAAAATGCCCTACCTTTCTGCAAGAGATATGGCTGATTTGCAATTTGGCAAGGAGCACGATTTTGATTTTATTGCCGCCTCCTTTGTCAGAAGCGCAACAGATGTTACAATTCTTCGAAACTATGTTGAGGCTATCGGTTGGAAGGATGTTAAAATTATTTCGAAAATAGAAAACTCCCAGGGCGTAAATAATATAGACGATATAATTCAGGTGTCGGACGGTATTATGGTAGCCAGAGGCGATATGGGCGTTGAAATTGATTTTGAAAAAATTCCCTCAATTCAAAAAATCCTTATTCGCAAATGCTATAACGCAGGCAAAATTGTTGTTACCGCAACTCAAATGCTTGAGTCTATGATTAATAATCCTCGCCCCACAAGAGCTGAAATTACCGATGTTGCTAACGCTATTTACGATGGTACAAGCGCAATTATGCTTTCAGGAGAGTCGGCTGTAGGTATGCATCCTGGTGAAGCGGTAAGGACTATGACCTACAATTCC
>CALYNN010000199.1 GCA_945221685.1 uncultured Clostridia bacterium
GGAAACCTCTTTATACTCCTAAACTGCACCTACATTTATAGAGCCGAGAGCCTTTATGGCAACCTTAATTTCGTGAAGGCGTTTTTTTGCCTCGCTCATATTTTCTATCTCGATATTAAGCGCCTCTGCCTCTCTCTTAGTAAGCTCATACTGCTCGAAAAGCATATCGTTAAGCTCGTCGTATTCCTTGCGCATATTAGCCTTTTGCTCGGTGAGTCTTACAATTTCGCCGGAAAGCTTTTCTCTTTCCTGACTCTTATTTTTTTCAAAGGCGCGAAGCTGGGTTGAGCGTTGCTCGAGGGCGTTTCTGTCTTCAAGCCTATTATCTGCTTCGGCAAGTGCCTCCTTAGCCCTTTGCCTGAATTTTTCAGCAGAAGCGGCAATATTTTCAATTTCCTTTTTGTAGCCGCTGTTTTTCGCATTAATGGCGTCAATCTCGCCGTAGGTTGATTTAACACGGTCAGACTGAGTATTTTTGCGAAGCTCCAGCTCCTCGATTGAAAGCCTTGCGGCTTCAATATCCTTTATGAGTGCAACGCACTTAACATCAAGCTCCTGATTTTCAGCCTTAAGCTGCTCACGCCTTTCCTTAAGCTGATTTTCGTCGGCACCGGTGTCGGAAACGGCACCCTCTGTATCGGAAATATTTTTTTCTATTTCATCTAATTTTTCGGAGGTTTCCTTTTCCTCTGCCTTAAATGAAGCAATTCTTTCTAATGCGGTATTCTTTTCAAGCTCAAGGGATTGCTTTTGCGCCTGTGCGGCGTCGAGCTTTTCGGCAATAAGCCTGTTATCACCCTGTGCTCTTATCTGCTCCTCCTTAGCCTGCTGTAAATCAGCCTCTGCACCCTGAAGCTGTGCCGCCTCATAGTTAGCCTCCTCAACAGCCTTTTTAAGTGAAGCCTCAAGGTCACTGACTTTTTTCTCAAGCTCACTTGCCTGTGCGTTCAACTCGTCAATCATATTGGCGCGCGAAAGAATTCCTGCGCTCTTTGACTGTGAGCCGCCTGTCATTGCACCGCCGGGATTAATAACCTGACCGTCGGTGGTAACAATTTTAAATCTTGCGCCGTAACGCTTTGAAATACCTATGGCGCAATCCATATCATCTACTACAACAACCCGTCCAAGCAGATTTGATACAATATCCTTATACTCCTTTTTGCAGTCAACAAGGTCTGCGGCAACCGCCACAAAGCCAAGACAATCATCAAGATTTTTTTCGTCAAGTGACCTTGGCTTAATTGCCGAAATCGGCAGAAATGTTGCTCTGCCGAGCTTATTGTTTTTAAGATAGTAAATTGCCCTTTTAGCGTCTGCCTCGTTGGTGGTAACGATATTCTGCATTGCGGCGCCCAAAGCAACCTCGACTGCTACGGAGTATTCCTTATCAACGGTAATAAGCTGGGAAAGCGGACCGTGAATACCCGAAAGGGCATTGCTTTGTGCCTGCTTCATAACAGCTCTTACCGCACCGGAAAAGCCCTCCATATTTTTTTCAAGGTCTGAAAGCATTTTTGCCTTTGACTGCTTCTGAGAAAGCTCAAGATTAAGCCTTTCAAGCTCCTGCTTTAAAGACTGTGCCTTTTTTGTTTTGTTGTCCGCTTTAATTTTGTAGGCGGAAAGAATGTTGTTGTTTTCGTCAATTCTGCTTTGCAACGCAGAAAGAGTGCCGTTGCTTTCCTCAAGCTGAGCCTTTGCCTTTTTTATTTCCTCCTCGCAGGCTGAAACAGCCTCGCCCACAACGCTTTGACGGTTTTCAATTTCCTCTATTGAGGAAACTGCCTTTGACCTTTTAACAAGCCACAGCGATTTTTCCTTTGAAAGCTCTGCGAGCCTTTTGTTTAAGTCTGCCAAAATCCTTGAGTTTTCATCATTTGAAAGAGTAAGAGTTTCGATTTTTGATACTATCTCCTCCTGCTCCTTACGCTTATTTTCAAGAGCCTTTTCGCCCTCGTCAATTATTTGCCGCTTGGCTTCAATCTGTGCGTCAATAGACTGATTGGTGCTCCCTGCGGAATTAATTTCATCATTAAGACGGTTTATCGTTTCTTCGTTATGGCTTACGGTGTTTTCAAGAACCATAGCCTTGCTGTCTTCACGCAGAGCCTCCTCCTCGTTTTCCTTTGCAAGAGCTCGAAGCTGCTCGATTTCCGTATTTATATGAGCGGTTTTTTCAAGTATTTCCTCTATTTCGTTTTCGATTTCAGTAAGCTCGTTTTCGCAGATTTTATAGGATGCGTCTGCGGCGTCAAGCTTATGGTCCTGCTCTCTTAAGTCGTTTGTAAAGCGTTTGATTTTATTTACCCAAACGCCGATTTCAAGGGTTTTCTTTTCCTCGGAAAGCTCTAAAAATTTTGCCGCCTTTTCGCTTTGCTTTTTAAGGGGACCTACACGGCTTTCAAGCTCACCTAAAATATCGAGAAGCCTAACAAGATTTTCCTGTGCCTGATCAAGTCTTCTTTCGGCATCCGTTCTTTTATGCCTGAAAAGAGAAATGCCTGCCGCTTCCTCAAAAAGCTCGCGCCTATCCCTGTCTCTTATACACATCTCCGAGCCCACGAGACTAGGCATGATCTC